>NZ_JAAKUJ010000018.1:0-87611 GCF_049175075.1 Aeromonas sp. 600774 | reverse complement strand
TGCAAAGAGACCTACTACGACTTGCCCGGTAAAAAGCGTCATTTCAAGAAAGTGGATATGCACAATCCCAAAAGCCATTTGGGCCTATGGCTCGGTCAAGAGTTCATCGTCGTCAAATAACCCGTTTGTACTGGTACAGCCTGTACCACTCGGTCGAGTGGCGGTGTTGTCTTGCCGGAATCTGTAAACCATGGTGCTTGATATGTTGAAGAAAACCTGCCTGTTGCCGCTCTCCATGCTGATAGTTGTTTCTACCTCGGCCAACAGCGCGGCGCCACTCAAGATTGCCAATGTCATCATCCCGGCCAGCTTTGCAAAGGCACTGGAAGAGGGGCTGGCGGTTCCTGTTCGCCTGCAATATTCCGATGAAAACAACGGACTCGACACATTGACAGACAGTCCTATCGGTAATGCAACTCTGCTTCTACAGGGTGGACAGCTCCATTTGTTACGTATCGACTTCAGTGCTGGTGAACAACAGCAACTACTCAACGATACGCTTACCAACATGCTTGCCAATGAACAAAGGCGTACATTCTCTGCGGACGGGCGGTTGCAAATAGATAGCAACGCGAGCATGCAGCTTGACCTGGTGTCCATGTTGCTGACGATTCAAGTCTCACGCGAAGCATTTGGCCAAGCCAAACAGCAAGACAACCGGGTTGCATTGACACCAAGCGTTGACACCCTGACAGGAGTACATCGCTACAACATGGGTTACTCTTTCAACAATAACCAACAAAGTGGTCATAGCGACTCGAACTTCCTGCAACTGAACAGCACCGTCGGACTGGGTGCGCATCATATAGCCATGGATGCCTCTCTTTATAATCTCGGGGAACCGGAACAATCCGGAGACATCTATCGCGTCATGTACGAGCGAGATCTTGATGACCGTCGTATTGCTGCAGGGATGGTGTCGACATGGGACCTTCAGACGCTGAGCGGGGTAACCGCCCTAAGTGCCGGACGTATTTACGGTGCGTCGTATGGCAACCAGGCACAGTCACGCAAGCAGACAGTCAATGAGTCGACCACTCAGGTGCAAGTCTTCATGCCAGCCAATGGCGAGGCCAGGGTATACCGAGATGGACGACTGATTGCGTTGCAAAATTTGGCTATCGGCAACCAAAACATCGATACCTCGGCTTTTCCCAACGGGATTTATAACGTCACTGTTGAAGTGTATGTCGATGGGCGCCTTACCAGCACCACAAGCCAACGAGTGACCAAATTAGGTGGTACTCAGCACTTTACCCAAGAGTGGGGATGGCAATTGTGGGGAGGGATGATGGAAGGGACGCAGGAGAATGGCGATTCCCCATTGCTTGGTATGTCATTGGCTCGTTCGTTTAACACCATTGAGTTGGCCACGACATCGTATGCGTTCAAAGACGCCGCGGTAGGTGAAGCTCGCGCCAGCTGGCAAGTAAACGAACACCTCAATACCCAATTGCAAAGCATGGTGTCTTCCGATCAATCCTGGAGACTCGCATCCGGTCTATCCCTGCAGGCTTATGAAAATGCGTCCCTGTGGCTCAGCCAGGAAAAACTGAAAGTAGGTAATACCCTGACGGTAAGTGAAGCGGAACTTTACTCTGCCGGTATTACCTTGAATCTAGGTGGCTGGATTGATGGTCTTGGGCAACTGACATTTAATACCACGCATGACCGTGAAATAAACAGTGAACGTAGCTACGTTGATTACAGCCAGCACCTCTATTCTGGCCGCTATGGCAATCTGTCGATGCGAGCAAGCTTGCAAAGTGACGGCGGGACATTCAATAGTTTTGATAACAGAAGTATCACGCTCGACTACTCTATTCCATTCGACAATTTATTCAGCTTGGGTATGAGCAGCAACGAGCAAGGCCAGACAACTGCCAACTTGAATTATCAAAAACGTATGGATGGCGTCATTAACCTGGCCTCATTCAACGCTTCTCGAATGGTGCATGGTAGCGATGTTCATAATACAGCGCTCTCCGGAACCTTGGGTTTCGAGAACAAAGCGATTGGTGGTACGGTAACGATGGGACGTGGCCACAGCGGTGATATAAATGGCAATCTCATTGCTCGTGGTGCACTTGTCACAACTCTAGACTCAGTGATTACCTCAAGCCAAAATAGCTCCGGCTCCGGACTCATTATTAACACCGGGATAGATCGTGAAGGTCAGATGCTTGCCAAAATCAATGGTCAGGACTACCCCTTAAAAGGCGAGCAAACCTTTTTAGCTCTCTCACCTTATAGTGAATACGAAATCGAGCTGCTCAATAGCAAGCAAGGCAAAGACAGCTATGACATTAATACCGGAAAACAAAAGTACACTTTATTCCCCGGTAACGTAGCAACCCTGGATGCCAGCAATGCTATCAAAGAAATGGTCACTGTATTTGGCATACTAAGAGCCGAAGATGGCTCCCTGATAGTTAATGCACGAATTGATAACCATGTTGGCACCACTATCACCAATGATGTTGGAGAGTTTTCACTGGATGTGGATAAATCCAACCCAATATTGACATTCCGCAACGGCAGTGAGTTTTGTGAAGCGGAACTTGATCTTGAAAAACATTCAGGAGCAGCTTGGGTAGGAATGATAACCTGCCAAGGAATGCCGACCTATGCCATGTTGAGAGATTATTGATTATGAAATTTTCATATAAATTATTTTTTGTTATCGCGCTTGCAGCATGCTGGAATCAAAATGGCAATTCAGCTGTCACTAAGTATAATTTGGTGGATGCTGATCTTCGTCATTTTCTATTCATTGAAAATCAGGAGGACCACAACTTATTTATCACACCAACTGATTACCTTGACCCCCGTTTATCAGGGGGTAATGCTTGGACCTCTGATTCCAGACAGGTGAGTTTGGCATATGCGGATAATGGCCATAACTATAGTGTAACTAACGATAATATAGACATGTGGGAAAATGGGCCAATAAGACACCCATACATTAACCAGCGCTGCATAAAAAGCTGGTCTGGGTGTGATCCACAAACCGCAGAGGCCATTAATAAACCTGCTGAAGTTAACGAATCAGGTTTCTATGGGTTAATGAAAGCAGCTACTGGATATGCACATGCAAAGCTAAGTTCCAGCTTCTTTGACTACCTTAGAAGCATGCCTGTAGGTACGATATTAAATAGAGAAATGAACTTTTGCAGGACAACAAGAGTATATAACGCAGCAGCAGGAGAGCGCTGTATAAACCAAGATAGTGGATCTTGGTATGTAAAAAAAACACAGCACAAAAAAGCGGGGCACTTGCGTTTTATCCAAACCAATGCAATCAGCGAAGTTATTGTTGATAGCAATGGCATGCCATACATACTACCTGGCTCACAAGGTTGTGAAAATTATCGGCTAGGAACTAGAAATGGCGTTTTATGTCGTTTTCTTGACTATGAATTTAATCAAGATGGCAGCCAGTCATTTTCAGACCCCTATATTTACACCAACATAAAAAACTCAACGTTGAATAGTGCCATTGTCAGTGCAGATGTTCAAATGAGCACCAACTTGACCAACTGGGCTCTTAGGGGGGCAGACTACAATGTCAGCTATCTTAAAGGTCAATCATCTATCTATCTTTTTCTATCAAGCAATTTTTTCAAGCAAGTGGTTAGACTTGGATTGCAAGAACAGCTAACTAGAAACTTGATTAACTTTAATATGAGAAATATCAAAGCACCGGAGAGCGGTTTTTATGAGTTCAGTGGTACCACTGAAATAGTTATCAAGCCACGAGATTTTAGCGTCTCTATCCTGTCCTCTGAAGGGGTGAGCTCTCCATACCAGGAGGGTAGCGTAGGAAAAGACATTTTGAATTTCTCTTACAAAATATCGGATAGTGGCCCCATCAGTGCGGACATGTTGGAGATTGCTATTACCCAAGATATCGGGTCACCTTATCAGGGATTTTGCACCTTCTATCCTGCAGAGGACTCGGCCATCGAGCAGGCAGTGCCAATACCGACCAAGTTGGTATTTAATTCAACTACCAATGGGTTATTATCACAGCATAATATCCGTTGCGATGGCACCCCTTTAGACATTCGTGCATTAGGGATCCAGGATAGCACTACACCGCAAGAATGGAATGATCCCATCAGTGGGAAAGGGATTACCCGGTTTTATGAGCTGGCGCTAGAGTTTGATCTAACCGACCCCATGGTACAGCGTACCATTAATGATGAGTTATGGGAGGGAAGTGTACAACAAAGTGGTACTATAACTATAAAGGGAACTTGGCGCTAAATATGGAGAAAGTTATGTATCGTTTTTTTGGCTCCTTGCTAATATTTGCACTCTCTTCAAATGCCTTGGCGATTGACATTGGAGCCATGACAATCGCCATGGCTCCAAAGGAAGACTTTATAGTTCGAACTATCACCAACAATAGTAATGTAACAAAAGTGTATGAAGTCCAGATGGAAAAGATAAATAACCCAACAACTAAAGGTGTCACACTCCCAACCATACCAGGCGAACTGTTGTTTTCCCCCAAACGCTTCATGTTACATGCTAATAATGCACAAAATATTAAGCTATATTACAAAGGGCCCGCTGATAATAATGAGCGTTACTATCGAATCACCTTCACAGAGTCACCCGTAGCTCAAGTTGATAAAAACATGCGTAATAGTCTAAAGGGGGCATTAGAGATAAAACTGGCTGTGCAATCTATTTTGGTTGTTCGTCCGCGACAAATAGCCTTTGATTATCTATTTGATGAAAACCAACAGACAATCACTAATTCAGGAAACACTTATTTTGAATTCATGGTTAAGCAAGGCTGTGAACAGCCAGACAGTGAAGCCACAAGCAAGTATTTATTACCCGGTGAAAGATGGCACAACAATAATATTGGAAAAGCAGGAAATCAGCATGTGATCATATATAAAAATAAATTCATACCAGTCGGGAAAGAGTGCAAGTAATTGATTTTCATAAAGATGTTTGATGGTTGCTAAATAGTGTTAAATATAACTAAGCAATGTAGCAACACTATTTCATTATTATCCACCCATGAAACTACCTGGAACCATCACCAAAATCAACACCTATGTTTCATGAAGAAAATATTGGTATACCTGCATGCTATTTAGTTAAGATAAAATATCAAAAAAATCAGCTATAAAACGTTAGCAGCATTTTTTCTCGGCGCCTTAATTTTTATGTCTGCCGTATAAAACTTAACAGTCGCATTGATATACCTAGTCATATAAAATCCAACGGACAATATTTCCCGCTCGGTTCATAATGAAATAATAGATAATGTATTGTCGTTATTACATACGCCACTGCGATTGGTCGAGTATCGGGGCCAGATTGGAGAAATATTAATAAAAAAAACGCCCCAGGCTATCAAGCCCAGGACGTTGATGATGATGTGTCACTTTAGACGGCAATGCGGCTCAGCTTAGGTGAACAACATTACAGAACTGACATGGGTCGGGTCATGTTATTGCTTGGTGTAGCCAAGAGGCTATCAGGCCCGCTCCACCGCTATCGGAGCCGGCAGACGGATAGTGAGGGAGAGCACCAGCGCCACCACCAGCAACACCAGGATCAGGTGGAAGGTCGCCATAAAGCCGCCAAACAGGGAGGCTACGATGGAGCCGATGATGCTGCCCAGACCAAAGCCCAGATAGATGACGCCGTAGTTCTTGGTCAGGTTGTTGAGACCGAAGAAGTCGCTCACCAGCGAGGGGTAGACGGTGATGGTGCCACCGAAGCTGAAGGCCACACAGGCAACCGCCACGAAAAACAGATTGGCATTGAGCGGCACGAACAGCAGCAGCGCCATGCCCGCCAGGGTAATCAGCTGGGCGATGGTGATGACCCGGATGCGGGACATCTTGTCGGAGAGGATACCCAGTACCAGACGGCCACCCAGGTTGGCCATGGCGATGATGGCGACGGCATTGGCAGCGACGACAGCAGGCAGACCCACCATCTTCTCGCCGATGTCCTTGGCCACGCCGATGACGTAGAGGCCGCTCATGCAGGCGGTGAGGAACATCAGCGCCAGCATCCAGTACTGCGGCTTGCGCATCGCCTCGGCCAGAGTGAAGTCACGGCTCTCGCTCTGCTGCACGGAGGCGGCCTGCTTGGGCGCATCCTTCATCAGCATGCCGCCCACCAGCACCATGGACATGGCGATCAGCCCCCACAGCTGGAAGGTGGTCTCAAGGCCGGAGCTGGAGAGCAGCAGCAGGTTGATGTATTTGAAACCGAGACTGCCGAGGCCATAGGCACCGATGGAACAGGCGGAGATCAGCCCCTTGCGCTCCGGGAACCACTTCACGCAGTTGGAGAGGGTCATCAGGTAGCCGGTACCGTCGGCAAAACCGACCAGAATGCCCGCGCAGAGGTAGAGCATCGCCAGATTGCTGGCATGGGCAGTGAGGAAGAAGCCGATGCCGAGCAGCACACCAGCGCCCAGGGTCACGTTGCGCACACCGAATCGCTCCTGCAGCTTGCCCGCCATGGAGGAGGCGACCGCCAGCGAGAGGCTGAGCAGGCCGAAGGCGAAAGCGACCTGACTCACCGGCTCGTCCAGCTTGTCGGAGAGCTGGGCGTTGAACAGGCTCCAGGTATAAACGGAACCCAGTGCGAACTGGGTGATGATGGTACCGATCAGTGTCAGGTACCGGGTGCGATTCATCTCTTTGGTCATGATGCGTCTCGGTCGATGGCCTTAAGGAAATTGAGGCCACTATAGGTAAGACGCAGTTCGCGCCGATCGATTAAGGCATGAAATGCAGATCGGCAGGAATGAATGACAATCAGAGCCGCATCAGCTGACGGAACGCTTTGATGTTGCTGCGACTGACCGGCACCTCGAACGGCAGGTCATGGAGCCGGATGAGATAGGTGCTGTTGAACCAGGGGACTATTTCGCGGATCTTGTTGATGTTGACGCAGTAGGAGCGGTGGCAGCGGAAGAACCCCTCGGCAGGCAGCCGGCTGACAAACTCGCTGATGGTCATGGTCATCACGTAGCGGTCATCACGGGTGTAGACATAGGTAAGCTTCTCGTCGGCTTCCGCGTAGTAGATCTGCTCGCAGGGGGTGACGATGATGCGCTCCCCCTTCACCAGATTGACGGTGCGATTCTGCGCTGCCCCCGGCTCGCTCCCCTGCCCCGCCTGCGCCTTGCCCGCTAGCTCCAGCTTTTGCAGCAGGCTGATGAGGCGCGGCTCGTTGTAGGGTTTGAGGATGTAATCGAACGCCTCCAGCTCGAACGCCTCCACCGCAAACTCCTTGTAGGCGGTAACGAAGACGATGTGGGGCGGGTGACTCGACTTGTGCAGGTTCTTGGCCAGCAGCAGACCATCGATGGAGGGGATCTGGATATCCAGAAACACCACATCCACCTCGTGATCCTGCAGGTATTTGAACGCCTCCAGCCCATCCTCAAAGCTCGCCACTATCTCGATGGTGCTGTGCTGGTTCACCAGATAGATGAGCTCCTCGCGGGCCAGATATTCGTCTTCCACTATGATCGCTTTCAGCATGACAACACCTCTCGCGGCACACACTTATCCTCAGCCATGATGGCACTCAGCATGGCATCGACTCCTGATCCGGCAGATAGAAACTCACTTCGGTACCCGGTTCCAGCCGTTTGAGGTGCAGGCCGTCACCATAGAGCAGCTTGACCCGCTGATGCACGTTCATCAGGCCGATGCTGCGGCTCTCCACCCGCCCGGCAGCCACCCCGTCGATCACCTCCTGACTGATGCCGTAACCGGTGTCACGCACCGCTACCCGGATGCCGCCCGCCAGCTGTTTCACCTCGATGGTGACCCGGCCCGGCGCGCTGCGGGGCTGGATGCCGTGCAGGATGGCGTTTTCCACCAGCGGCTGCAACAGCAGGCTCGGCACCTCGATATGCACGTCATCCACATCAAACACCACCTCCAGCTTGTCGCCAAAGCGGGCCTGCTCGATGGCCACGTAGTCGCGCACCTGCTGCAACTCCTCCTTGATGTCGATGAGGGTGTCACCCTTGTTGAGGTTGTAGCGCAGGTAGTCCGCCAGATTGGCAATGAGCTGGCGCGCCTGCTGGGGCCGGATGCGGATCAGCGACGAGATGGCGTTGAGGGCGTTGAACAGGAAGTGCGGGTTGATCTTGCTCTGCAGCGCGGTGAACTCCGCCTTGCGGGTCATCTCTTTCAACTGCTCGATGCGCGACACCTCCATCTGGGTGGAGATGAGCTGGGAGAGGCCGACCGCCATTTCTCGCAGCGAACTGGTGATGCTGTGGGTGCGGCGGTAGTAGATCTTGAGGGTACCGCTGACGGCGCCGTTTTCCCGCAGCGGAATAATGATGACCGAGTGGAAATCGGAGAGGTGATACTGGCGCAGATCGTTGTTGATGATGATCTGGTCGAGCAGCACCGCCTGCTGGGTCATGCCGCTGATGGCGTGGTGCTCATCCAGCTCGTAGTAATCCTTGCCCACCCCGACATAGGCCAGCACGTCATGGGTATCTGTGATGGCCACCGCATCGGCGCTGATGTCGCGCCGGATCACATCGCACACCTGACTGAGGGAGTGGCGATCGATGTTCTGGAAGAAGGGCAGCGTCTTGTTGGCGATATCGAGCGCCAGCTTGGCCTGCTTGGCAGCAATCAGCTCCTTCTCGTCATCCAGATCCTGCACCAGCTTGATGATGAGGCCGATACAGAGCGCCCCGGCGATCATCGGATAGGCGATGTGGTTAACGATCTCCACCCCCACCGAGTGGGGCTCGGTCAGCTGCCAGATCAGCAGCATGGTGAGCCCTTCGCAGAGCATCCCCGCCAGAATGCCGTACAGCCAGAGCCGCGACTTGCGACAGCGCAGGTGCAGCCAGGTAGCGAGCAGACCGGCGATGATGCTGGCGATGAGGCAAGGGATGGAGGTGTGGCCATCCATGTCGATGAGGTAGCGGTGCAGGCCGGAGATGACCCCGGCCGGAATGCCGACCCAGGGGCCGAACAGGATGCCGCCGGAGATGATGGCGATGATCCGCACGTTGATCAGCGCCCCCTCCACCGGAATGCCGGTGTAGGTGCTGAACACCGCAAACAGGCCGAAGATGGAGGCCACCAGCACCAGCTCCGCCGGGGTGTGATCCCGCTTCTGGAACAGCCGCTGGAACGGCCGGGTGCGGGTCAGGAAGAAGAGGGTCATCAGCATCAGCGCCGCCCGTTCGAACACCGCCAGCAGCATCATCTGATTTTCAAGCACAACTGTATTCCTGCATCAACCAAGAGTACTCCGGATCATATCCTATTTGCTGGCAATGTACTGATTTCGAAACAGGATGAAAGTGGCCTAACCGTACGAATAAAACGAAACCATGTCTATGGATAACGAGTCAGCACAAGTTACTGGCTACTAACTTGCCAGCTAAAAAAACAGCTCACGGTTAATGTAATGGCATCCGTCATCCAAGCTCCACGCACAACAAAATCCTCTATCAACCATACTTTTAGAGATAATTACCTGTACAGTGCAAAACTGAATATATTCAAAAGCCATCTCTGAATCCCAGCCTCAAAAACATCCTTTCAAAAATCATTGATGATTTATTTAACATAGGAAATAGTCTACTCAAGTAGACAATCTTAATTTCTCTACTCATCATTGAAGACTTGCCACTTTATTTTGCTATCTGTGAGATTGGTACCCTTGATACCAAGCTAACTTTTTGGAGAAAAAAACATCATTTACCGCCTATAAAATGATAGGCGTGATGCACGCACCAGTAAAAATAAAACCCACTGAATTTTTAATCACCCTGATTGCTATACGCTTACTAAACACCACCAATTTAAATGAGTGACCGACTTCAGAAAGCAATTTAATGTAAAAGATCTAAAAACAACATAAAATATATCAGTGCAAATAAGTTGTTATTTTCCTCGCTTTATCAAAAAAAATCACAAGTTCAAACCAACATGCCAGTCACCATCATGAATCTCCAGGTACTTTGCATGCCAACCCTAAAGGGGTAGAAACAATACACCAAAAAACAAAATATATTAAATTACATAAAACACCATGACTTCCCCTCCCTCCTTTTCAACATCACAAAGAAACCATAAGATCTTGTTTTTATTGGTATTTTTTTGTATTTTTAGATATTTTGAAAACCACTGCCCCCGGTGATTAAATAGCCACCGAAATCAGTCATCAACATGTCTCTGATGACATGACACAACAATAAATCTTCTAATAAAAATTTGTTGCTTTCTCAAAACTTGTTTCATTTTTGACAACCTTAGTCTTGTCAAGAATGAAACTCTCAATTCAGATTAAAAGGGTAAAATATGAAAAAGGCTATTGTAGCTTCTGTATTACTAGCTGTATTCTCTGGCGCCAGTTATGCTGAAAATAGTGCAACTCCAGCAGCAACTGATCAAGGCCATGGCGTGATCAAATTTATTGGTGCAATTGTAGATGCCCCCTGCTCTATCGCCCCGGAAAGCGTAGATCAAACCATAAATATGGGACAAATCTCCAACAGTGTACTCGAGCATCAAGGTGAGGGTCCTCTGCGTCCGTTCGATATTCATCTTGAAGGCTGCTCTCTTGATACCGCCAAAACTGCCGCGATTACCTTCAACGGCATTCCTGATGATACTGAGAAAAAACATTTAGCTATTAATGGTTTCGCAAAAGGTGCGGCTATCGCCATGATTAGCCAACTGGATGGTTCTGAAGTTGTTTTGGGCACCCCGACCAAGGCTGCCACTCTGGTTGAGGGTGACAACCACCTGAAATTTGGTGCCAAGTTGGTAAGCAATATCAAAGCGGGTGACGGCGGAAAAGCAATCCCGGGTGAATTTAGTGCAACCACTGACTTTATCATGACCTACCAGTAAATATTTAAATTTAATCAAACATTTATCCAGTAATTACGCGCAGGGAGGCGCGTTTCCTTTTGTTTACCTTATAAATTGAAATCTATGAAACAATTTTTATTATCGTTGGCCATTTTTTTCATTTTTATGAGTGTGGCAAAAAGTTCTCACGCAGGTGATATTGAGTTCAATACTGACCTGTTGGATGTTAAAGATAAAGAAAGCATTGAATCAGGTGCTTTTAAACAGGCGGGTTATATTGTACCCGGTGAATACACCATGCAAATGGTGGTAAACGATGCCTTTATTGGCGAGCGTAACGTCAAGTTTCAAGCAACCTCCAGCAACAGCTCACAGCTGTGTTTGACCGTTGCGCTGGCCAATGAATTGGGCCTTAAAAAGCACGATCTGGAACGCCTACTGACTAGTGGGAAGAGGGGCTCTTGCCTTAATCCTGACGTACTCGAAGGAATAGTGATCAAGGGCGATATCAGCAAAGACACGCTTCTCATTTCTGTCCCTCAAGCATATCGGGATTATGTGAGTGACTCCTGGGATCCCCCGTCACGTTGGGATGAAGGGGTCAATGGTGCCCTGCTCGATTATGGCATCAATCTTCAAGAGAACCATTCGACCCATGGTAATGGTGACACAACCAATGTCAGTGCCTATGGTGTGGCTGGTGTCAATATGGGGGCCTGGCGGCTGCGGGCTGACTGGCAGGGTCGTTATGAGCGTAACAAAGAGCAAGCAGGCTCCCAAAGTGAGCTGGATGTCAGTCGTGTGTATGCCTATCGCGCCTTACCCGAACTCAGCACCAAGTTGACGATGGGCGAACTCGATCTGGATAACTCCATGTTCGATAGCTTTCTGTATGCAGGCGCCTCTGTAGTTAACGATGACAACATGTTACCCCCCGACTTGCGTGGCTACGCCCCGGAAGTGGTAGGTATTGCCAAGACCAACGCCAAGGTAGTGATTAGTCAGCAAGGGCGCGTTATTTATGAAACGCAGGTGGCTTCCGGGCCATTTCGTATTCAGGATTTGAGCAGCGCAGTCAGCGGCACCCTGGATGTCAGAGTAGAGGAGCAGGATGGATCGGTGCAGACTTTTCAGGTCAACACCGCTCGCATCCCCTATCTCTCCCGACCAGGCTCGATACGCTACAAGTTCAATAGTGGCAAGATCAGCAGTCAACCCCATCGCTTGGATGGACCGGCCTTTGCCAGCAGTGAATTCTCTTGGGGCGTGAGCAATGGATGGTCACTGTTGGGAGGGGCTCTGCTCAGTGAGGGTTACGATGCACTCTCTGTCGGGGTTGGACGTGATTTGCTGCAATTAGGTGCTATCTCTTTCGATATCACTGAATCTCGTGCCCAGTTGGCAGAGGGCTCAAAAACTGGCAGCTCTTATCGAATCAACTATTCAAAGAACTTCGAAGAGTATGACAGCCAAGTGGCGTTTGCCGGTTACCGCTTCTCGGAGCGGGATTTTATGAACATGAATGACTTTATGGCCGCCCGCAAGATTGGCCAACCATACAGGGGCGGCTCCAGAGAACTGTATAACGTGAGGCTAAGCAAGCAATTCAAAGCAGCTCAGCTGGGAGCATATATCGATTACACCCATCAGTCTTACTGGTCCCAGACAGATAGTGAGCGTATCAGCCTCTCTCTGTCTCACTATTTTGATGTAATGGAGTGGCGTGGCCTGGCGACCTCGCTCACCACCTATCACAACGAGCAGGGCCGTCAGACTGATAATGGCATGTACTTCACACTGTCGATTCCCTTTGGGCTGAACAAACATGTGAGTTACAGCGCCTCAACCATGGGGGGCAAAACCACCAACAATATCAGCCTCTTCAACCGGGTGGATGACCGTAACAGTTACTCAGTCACGGCCTCAACCTCGCCAGCAGGTGAAAGCGCCAGCGGTTTCTATACCCACACTGGCGACAAAACCACCCTGATGGCCAACGTTAGTCACCAGGCAGGTAGTTCAACAGCCGCAGGGCTCTCCATCAATGGCGGAATTACTGCGACCAAAGAGGGGATTGCCATGCACCGGGTAGGCATGATGGGGGGCAGTCGTATCATGGTAGATACTGACGGGGCCAGCGGTGTGCCTGTACACACCGGCGGGCCAGTCACCTTCACGAATCAAAATGGCAAGGCGGTTGTAGCCGATATATCCAGCTACTATCGTCAACGAACCAGCATCGACATCGATCAATTGGGTGATGATGTTGAGCCTATTGGGACACCTATTTCCATGGGGACCCTGACCGAAGGAGCTATCGGTTATCGTCATTTCGATATGTTGTCGGGCGGCAAGCGCATGCTTGAACTGGTCAAAACAGATGGCAGCCCAGTTCCATTCGCCGCTGAAGTCGTCAATGACAAGGGGCAACAATTGGGGATGGTCGGTGATGATGGCATGGCCTATCTCGCAGGCCTGCATGAAGGAAGTCCTGTGGAGGCTCGCTGGGGCAGCGAGCAGCATTGCCGCTTTTATTTGCCATCACCGCTACCAGAAGTCAACACGACAGCGAGACTGACTTGTCAGTAATCGATTTTGTATAACCAGATTGAGATAAACCGATATGACCAAGAAACTGTTGTTCACTCTGCCTCTATTGCTAACCATGATGGCTAGCCAGGTTCAGGCTGCCGTCTCACTGGATCGCACCCGAGTGATCTATCCGGCGGGAGCCAATTCAATGAGCCTGACGATCCACAATAATAACAAAACACTGCCTTACCTGGCCCAGGCCTGGCTGGAAGATGCCAATGGCAACAAGATAAATAGTCCGTTCACCCTGTTGCCACCGGTTCAGCGGCTGGAGCCGGGTATGGAGAGCCTGGTCAAGGTGCAAGCATTACCCGCTGTCGCTCTGCTGCCCCAGGATAAAGAGAGCTTGTTCTACTTCAACTTGCGGGAGATTCCCCCTCGCAGCGACAAGCCAAACACCCTGCAGCTTGCACTGCAAACCCGGATCAAGTTCTTCTACCGCCCCGCAACTCTGCTGGTTGAGCCGGGCAGCAACCAAGCGTCGTGGCAAGAAAAAGTTACCCTGCAAGCGGTAGGAGGAAAATACCAGTTGACCAATCCGACCCCTTACTACATCTCCATTGTGGATGGGGCCCGCACACTCAATGCGGGTAGTACTACGGGATTTGAGCCAGTCATGATTGCCCCCAATAGCAGTGCCATGGTCAATCTTGGTGTGGCCCAGCTTGGCCAGCAACCCACTTTTACCTATGTAGATGACTACGGCGGCCGTCGAACCCTGAGCTACCGCTGCACCGGGATCTGCCATTTGTTGCCCGCTCAAGATGCAAAATAGAGAGATAAATATGTCGCCAGGCTCTTCTCCGCGCGCGGCCCACTCAGGTGTTCGTTACCTGTGGTTCATATTGATCACATTGCAGGGCATGCTTCTCCCGTCTCAAGCTCAGGCGGGGAGCGATAACTTGATGATTAATGTCGTCGCAGAGGTAGTCAATCAAGCCTGTTCGCTGCGCCCCGGTGATGAAACCATCACCGTCAACTTTGGCAATATCGTGAACAAAGAGTTATTGAGGGACAAACGCACACCAAGTAGAGAGTTTCAGCTTCATCTTGAAGAGTGTGACCCCGATATCTCCAAGGGTGTGAAGGTGACATTCAGTGGTCAAGGAGCGCCAGACAATCCGGACTTGCTGGCGCTGATGGGGGACAGTACCGCCAAAGGGATTGCCATCGGACTGGAGCATCAGGGAAAGGCATTACCCCTCAACAAAGCAAGCCGTGCATTGATGTTAACTGCTGGTGACAACGTACTGACCTTTGCGACCTATGTGCAATTGCTACCATCGGGACAAACGGGCTTGGTATCAGGTACGTTTAGTACAAGTGCCAACTTCAAGCTAGAGTATGAGTAAAGATACTGAGTTAAAATTAGAATCCACAGTGTTCCTTCTCGAGATTTTCGACGACCCCCCGTGGCTTACTAAATTTCTACATGTGGTGGTGGATAAGTCTTAAACTTAAGTTAAGCATCATGCTCCATGCTCTCTTAATAGCAATTTTTAGCACCTTATTAATATTTATGTGATACTGAGGTTATATGGTCTTTTTTTTCGAAATAATACGAGGTGTATTTAGCACCAGTGATTTTAAAAAACACCTTGGTTACTTTTGGTGCTTCATAACAAATGTTATGTTTGTTTTTTTACTTGGCATAACAAATACCTATGCATCTAGCCTTTCCATTTCTTTAACCGAAGCTCCAGGACTTACAACGAAAGGCGATCCATATATGAAAGCGGTAATTATTGGGGGTGATAATAATGATCTCACGCCTAATTTATGTGCTGGTAAGAAATGGGGTGATTGTTCCATATTAGCTTGGTTAGTTGAAAGGTCATGGCCAAACAAACAACTTGATGGGTATAAATCATATGATGCCGGTGGCATTAACTCAGAGTCATGGCGAAGCTGTGTAAATTCCAATGAAAATAAAACGTTAGGAAAGGTTATTTCTTGCTGGCGAAATAATGGCGTACTTCAGAGACCCTTATATGATACTATCGGTAGTCGTAGACTTAAATCAGGCCCTGATTTATGTCTTTTTTATGGAAGAGATACAGTACAATCAGCCTCATATCCTGGACCAATATCAAATTGCGTATCAGGTTATAAACCAGCTGAGAGTTGTAAATTTGGCCCTAACATTTCCATAAATGCAAAAGGTACAGCAAGCGAATTTAAAAATATGTCTGCAAGTGCAGAAAGTTACTTAGAGTGTACGAATACAACCTCAGGCACAATTAAATTAACCGATGAAAAAGGTCAATTGGTTTTAGATGGTGGAGGTTATTGTAATCTTGATTTAGGCTCTGGTCCAAATAAACCTCATAAGTTAACAGTGCAATATGGAATGCGGAAAAAAGTGATCGCTAAATGCCTATTTTCAGGCGTGAATACTCTAGGTTTACATCGAGGTGCGGGAATAATTGTATTTACGGTAGATTAAATGCCCAGAAAATTTGGAAGTGCTGCTTCGGCTCGTTACATATAAAGTAAAGATTAAGTTATAATTTGATATCACTTTGACGCTGATATCAGATTGTAACTTGACACATACGCTTTATATATTAGCTTTTACTTATAACTCCATATCAAAACAAGCATTCTTATTCTGACTTTATTAACATCTCATTACCGAAAATTCTATTTATAAAACAATGTATCAGTCATCTCTCTATCTGGCGACAAGTAATCATCCATATTAATGAGACACTCAACTTTCTTAAAGCACTAACTATTTTTACCATTGAATACTTTTGTATAAAATAAAACCCCACCAAAAAGACTTGTTACATGAACAATCTCATTTTTTATCTTAATTGTGCGCAAATAAGCATCATCCTGTGTAAATTGATCAAAAATGGTATAAATTTGAGGATCGGCTTGCAAAATATCTTGCTGTATCGATTTGACCTTCAATGACTTATTCTCAAGATGTCTCAAACCATTCTCATAAAAATGCACGCGAGAAATCTTTTTTATTTCAAACACCATGTTTTGCTTTGCATCGTTAAACATCAAATCTTGAGCCCATGCGGCTTGTTCAACATTATCATTATCAATGCCGGTAGTTTTGATCAACATATAGCCGATATAGTCTGCTTTAATCTGGCATGGGCGATAGAATCTCAAACGCACAAATCCCATCCCAGGAATATCGTGTACATTGATCGGTGAAACAGCTTCAAGATTAATATTCTGAGCAATGCATTCCAGCTGTTTCTTTATGTCCAGCCGCTCATCCATTAAAAATGTTTTTTGCCAAACTATATTATCCTTTATATTAAAGTCCAAATATGAGAATGCATCTTTTGATGCAAGAGCATAAAAGTTTCGGTCTTTTTTTATCAACTTTTCAATATATTTATACTCGTCAGGGGAACGAATATCCTCTGTATACATAACAATACGATTAACACTTGGTGTTGCTAATTCCTTTATCTTTTCAAGCTTTCTAAATTCTAATGAAATCTCATCTTTTTCTGTCAAAATATAATATGATGTAATAGCTGAAATGACAGTAACAATAAAAACAAAGAACATTAATATATATTTATCAAGTCGACCGCGATCAAAGAGTCTTTGTTCCTCGTTTGCATCAACATCATCGGATTCCTCAGTCTTTGTGATCACCTCCGTACGGTGTGACAATTCATCACCATGACCAAGTTCAACCTCCAACTTGAAAATGTAACCCACACGAGGAATTGTTTCTATAGAATTGAAAATCCCGATAGACTCAAACTTCCTACGTAGTAGAAGAATTGTTTTGTTGAGACTAATATCCCTGCTTTCTGTTTCACCCCAAATATCATCAAGTATTTTTTTTCTTTCAACAACTCGCAGACTATTATCACAAAGCACTTCCAGCAATACGGTTTCTTTTTGACTGAGCTTTATTTCTTTCTCGTCAAGAATAATTCTGTATGTCTCAGGTTCAAATGTGAACGTGTCGTTATACTTATATTGCTTTGTCATGATTTTATTTAATCTCAACGTTCTGTTGAACTACATTGTATATGATTTTATATACCTTACAGGAATTTTCTAGGGAATGCGGTAACACGTAATCATGAACAGATAACTGTAGGCACAGCCCCAAGCCGACATACTCGACCTCCAGTATGTCGGCAATGAAGAACCACACTTATACATAATGTTCTCTTGGGCTCTCCAACAGGGGATATGTCCGAATTAGCAGTACTGACCGGCCACCCAGCCGGAAGACCAGGCCCACTGGAAGTTGTAGCCACCGAGCCAGCCGGTCACATCCACCACTTCACCGATGAAGTAGAGGCCGGGCACCTTGCGCGCTTCCATGGTCTTGGAGGAGAGCTCGTTGGTATCGACGCCGCCCAGGGTCACTTCGGCGGTGCGATACCCCTCGGTGCCGTTGGGCAGGATCTGCCAGTCACCCAGCAAGTTGGCGATCGCCTCAAGTTCCCGCTCGTTGTACTGGCGCATCGGCTTGCTGACCAGCTGACCCAGCTCCACCAGCTTGTCGACGAAGCGCTTTGGCAGCTCGCGCCCCAGCACGGTTTTCAGCTCCTGCGCCGGGTGAGCCTGCGCCCACTCGCGCAGGGCGGCCGGAATATCCAGCTCCGGCAACAGGTTGATGTGGATCTTCTCGCCGGCATGCCAGTAGGAGGAGATCTGCAGGATGACGGGACCGGAGAGGCCGCGGTGGGTGAACAGCATCGCCTCCTTGAAGCGAGTGCCATCCTCGGCGGTCACCGCTACCGGCAGGCTGATGCCCGCCAGATCGGCAAAGGCCTCTTTCTCCGCCTGATGGAGGGTAAAGGGCACCAGACCGGCGCGGGTCGGCAGCACCTTGAGGCCGAACTGCTCCGCCAGCTTGAAGCCATACGGGGTCGCGCCCAGCTTGGGCATGGAGAGACCGCCAGTCGCCACCACCAGCGAGTGGCAGCCGATCTCACCCTTGCTGGTGGTCAGCACGAAACCCTCGTCCTGCTTGCTGACGGTGAGGATCTCGGTCTGGAACTGCAGGGTCACCCCGGCCCAGTCACACTCGGTGAGCAGCACATCGACGATATCCTTGGCACTCTCAAGGCAGAACAGCTGCCCCAAAGTGCGCTCGTGATAGTTGACCCCGTGGCGATCCACCAGATCGATAAAGTCCTGCTGGGTGTAGCGGGCCAGCGCCGACTTGCTGAAGTGGGGATTCTCCGACAGGTAGGCGTGAGCGCCCGCCTGATGGTTGGTGAAGTTGCAGCGACCACCGCCACTGATGAGGATCTTGCGGCCCGGCTTCTTGGCGTTGTCGAGCACCAGCACGGAGCGGCCACGGTAGCCCGCCTGCGCCGCACACATCAATCCGGCCGCACCGGCCCCGATCACCACCACATCGACCTGCTTCATCATCACTCACTTATCAAAATAGAAACGGCACCTGGCCAGAACCGTGATTGCCTCTGGCGGAACACAACCATAGTGGCTGCCCACCAGAATAAATAACGGCCCTTAAAAGGGCCGTTATTGTACTGGCTGAACACTAAGTGTCCACGACTATCAGGCGTTGCTGTCCATGATGCTGGCCGGGGCGCCCTTGGCCAGTTCGGCCAGCTCCTTGTCGATGAAGTAGAGGCCTTTGCCATCTTCACCCACCAGACCCAGACGGTCGACGATGCTCTTGAACAGCTTCTCCTCTTCATGCTGCTCGGCCACATACCACTGCAGGAAATTGAAGGTGGAGTAGTCCTGGGTAGTGAAGGCTACGTGGGCCAGACCATTGATGCACTTGGTGATGTGGTACTCGTGCTCCAGGGTGGTACGGAACACGTCGCCCAGCGACTTGAACTCGTGGGGAGGGGCATCGATGGCACCCAGTTTTGGCATGGCGCCGGTCTCGCTCACATAGGTGAACAGACGCTCCATGTGCTGGCGCTCCTCGACCGCGTGCTGGCGCAGGAAGGTCGCCGCCCCTTCAAAGCCCTTGTCTTCGCACCAGGCGCTCATCTGCAGATAGAGATTGGAGGAGTAGAACTCCAGGTTAATCTGCTCGTTCAACTTCTCGATCATGGCTTGGGCCAGCATCTTGTTTCTCCTCAGTGATTTGGTATCGATTGTCGCCACACTCCCGCCGCGAATCAACCCGCCAACGAGAGGGAGATCCCGTTTCTTTCAGCTCAGGGGGTCAGCTCCCTAAGGGAGGCGACATCCACCGGCGCAGCATAATCGACGCCCGACAACTCGAAGCCGTTGAGTTGCATGAAATCCTGCCGCAGCCCGGCAAAGTCCCCCAGCGCGTGGAAATTCTCCGGCGTCACCTTGGGCCAGAGCGCCGAAACGGCGGCCTGAATGGCCGGGTCCAGCTCGTGGTCATCCATCCGGATCAGCCGGTTACCATCAGCCACCACCCCATTGGGCCCATACATCTTGGCGGCGAACAGTCGCTGCATCTGCTCGATACAGCCTTCGTGTACACCGCGCTCCTTCATCACCCCCATCAGCAAGCCGAGATAAACCGGCAGCACAGGAATATATGCGCTCGCCTTGGTCACCAGCGCCTTGCAGACCGATACCCAGGCGTGGCCGCCAATCTCGGCCAGCTGCAGGTTGATGGTCTCGGCGGTGGCGTGCAGATGCTCCTTGGCATAACCGATGGTGCCATCGCGATAGAGGGGATAGGTGGATTCGGGGCCGATATAGGAGTAAGCGACGGTTTGCGCGCCGGGGGCGAGACAATCGGCCTGCTGCAACGCCTGCATCCAGAGCTGCCAATCCTCGCCCCCCATCACAGTGACGGTATCGCGGATCTCCTCAGGCGTGGCGGGCGCCAGCGACTGCTGCACCAAGGTATCGCGTTCCAGATCCAACCCCCAACCGCTGAACGGCTGGCCGGTGGTCTTGAGCACCGAACGCACCTGCGTGCCATCGGGCAGCACCCGGATGCCGCTCGCGAGCGAATAGATCACCAGATCCACCTGCCCCAGCTGCTGGCGGATAGTGTCGATGGCCTGCTGGCGCATGCCGTCGGAGAAGGCATCACCGATCAGGTTGATGGCGATACGCCCCTCCTGCTCCGCCTCCTTGCGAAACCAGATGTTGTTGTACCAACCGGCACTGCCCAGCCCCTTGTCGGAGGGGCCCCGCTCGAACGAGATGCCAATGGTGTCGGCACCCGCACCGAAGGCGAGCGCAATGCGCGACGCCAGTCCAAACCCGGAGGAGGCACCCAGCACCAGCACCCGCTTGGGGCCGTTGAACGAGCCAGCAGCCTTGATACGTTCGATCTGCTGCTGCACGGCGGCGCGACAGCCGATGGGATGACAGTTGCGGGCAACACAACCTTGAATCTGGGGATGAATGATCATGGGAAGGCCTCCAAAGAAACTGGCTACAGCATAACCAAATCGAAGGAGATTAACTTGATGCCGGATCGCTATCAGTCAGAAAAGCCGCGGGAATTGAGGCAGAAAAACAAAAGGGAGCACGTGGCTCCCCAAAGCGGTATTCAGATGCTTTTTGTTGTTTTGTGTTCATTGCGAAGCACGGGCCCATCCTATGCCTCTCCCCCCTGATCGGCAAGCCGGGGGGTGTGACCGGCGTCAAACTATTGTTTAATTTATAGGCAAATAGTGGTTAATAACTGAGTGGCGGACCCTGTGTCACACGTCATTAAACTCATTTAAATCCCAAAACTGTGCCTGAGGCACCATTTTAGTTTCAGCAGAGATTGGTATAGTGGGCTGAAGGATCGGTAAGGAGAACCCCCATGAGTGGAACAACCTATTACAAGCATATTCTAGCCGCGATCGACCTCTCTGAAGACAACCGCAAGGTGATCGACAAGGCGGTGGACAGAGCCCGCTCCAACGGCGCCAAGCTGTCGGTTATCCATGTCGATGTGGACCTCAAGGATCTCTACACCGAGATGATCGATATCGACATCGACAACGTGCAGGATCAGGTGATCGCCGAAGCGAAAGAGAAGCTGGAGGCATTTCTGGCCTCGGTGGACTACCCCATCGAGAAGAAGCTGGTCATCTGCGGCGATCTGAGCGAGCGGGTCAATCAGGCGGTCAAGGAGTACGAGATCGATCTGCTGGTATGCGGCCATCGCCAGAGCTTCTGGAGCCTGCTCACCTCGAGCGCCCGTCAGCTGATGAATACCGTGCCCTGCGATCTGCTGGTCGTTCCCTTGCAGAAGTGATCAAACAGGCGTAGTGTGATTTGCCATGAATATGACCTCATTCAATCACAACTACTGGTGGTGCTGCTCTTAAACAGGCGGCACCGCGTTTCTATTGTAAATTTCCCAAAGAAAACACCGTGACCGCCGAGAGGCGGTCAACTGTTTTTATCCCTTTGTCGCCTCCCGGCTCACCCAACTGGAGAGAGTGACATGCACAACCCCGTTATCCTGACTGGCGATCGTCCCACCGGCAAACTGCACATCGGCCACTATGTCGGTTCCCTGCGCCAGCGCGTCGAAGCCCAGCACCACTACCGTCAATTCGTGATGATCGCCGATCTGCAGGCGCTGACCGACAACGGCCACAACCCGGCCAAGGTGACCGACAACGTGCTGGAGGTAATGGCCGACTATCTGGCGGTCGGCCTCGACCCGGCCAAGACCACCTTCTGTCTGCAAAGCGCCCTGCCCGCCCTCGCCGAGCTCACCTGCTACTACCTCAATTTGGTCAGCGTCGCCCGACTGGAACGCAACCCCACCGTCAAGGCGGAGATCCAGCAAAAAGGGTTTGAACGCACACTGCCGGCCGGTTTTCTGGTTTATCCGGTGAGTCAGGCAGCCGACATCACCGCCTTTCGCGCCAGCCATGTGCCGGTCGGGGAAGATCAGCTGCCGATGCTGGAGCAGACCAACGAGATCGTCCGCCGCTTCAACTCTCTGGTAGGCAAAGAGGTGCTGACCGAATGCCAGCCGATCCTGAGCGACACCGGCCGCCTGCCCGGCATCGACGGCAAGGCCAAGATGTCCAAATCCCTCGGCAACACCATAGAGCTCGGCATGTCGGCGGAAGAGGTCAAACAGGCAGTGTTCGCCATGTATACCGACCCCAACCACCTCAAGGTGAGCGATCCGGGTCAGGTGGAGGGAAATACGGTGTTCGCCTATCTCGATGCCTTCCATCCCGACAAGGAGCTGGTCGCCGAGATGAAGGCGCACTACCGGTGCGGCGGACTGGGGGACATGCGATGCAAGCAGGTGCTCAACGACTGCCTGCAAACCCTGCTCGCCCCGATGCGGGAGCGCCGTGCCGCGGCCATCGCCGACAAGAAGATGCTGCTGGAGCTGCTCTATCAGGGCACCGAGCAGGCTCGCATCATCACCGATGAGGTATTGGCTGAGGTGAAAAGCGCCATGGGGCTCGACTACTTCGCCAACATCCGCTGAGCGGGAGTCCCGAGTGCATCGTCGCCATAGAGATCGAACACCAGCTGGTGCAACAGGCTCTTGAACCAGCCGATCGCCTCGTCGTGGGCGGTCAGCGGGTGCCCCGCCATCAGGTAGACGATCGGGATGGCAGGGTCGAGCTGGTGCATCCGCAGCGGGTAGTAGCGGCAGAAGTGGCGCCCGATCATCTCGGGCACCACCACCAGATAGCGGCCGGTCGCCATCAGCGGCGGCACCGCCATAAAGCTCGGCAACCGCACGCCCAGCTCCCGCTCCACCCCGAAACGGGCCAGCCAGAGCTCCACCATCGCCTGACTGTGACCCCAGCTGGAGGTATGTATGTGGGGGCGGCTCACCAGCTCGACCGGGGTCAGCACATCGGGCAACTCGCTGCCGAGCGGCGACAGGCAGACCAGCGGGTTGTTGAACCACTCCTCCCGCCACAAACGGGGTGAGAGATGATTCGCCCCGGCGAAACCGATCACCAGATCCAGCTCACCTTTTTCCAACTCCCGCTCGTAGTCGCTGTCCGCCAGCTCGCACACCTCAAGGCGACAGTGAGGGGCCTGCCGATGGAGTCTGTCCACCAGCACCGGCACCAGCCCGTGCTCCACCGAGCCCGGAGTGGCGATGCGGAAAATCCGCCGCGCAGTGGCGGGATCAAACCCTTTGGCCTGCCGCAATCCCTGTTCCAGCATCGCCAGCGCCTGGCGAACCGGCCCGGCCAGCGCCTTGGCCCGCTCGGTCGGCATCATCTCGCGCCGACTCATCACGAACAGCGGGTCATCCAGCGCCACCCGCAGCCGCCCCAAGGCGTGACTGACGGTGGATTGGGAGAGATGCAGCCGTTCGGCGGCACGGGTGACGTTGCGCTCCTGCATCAGCATGTCGAATACGGCGAGCAGGTTGAGGTCGAGACGGGCGAGCGAGCTATCCATCGATATTTGCCATAGTTAAATGCCAACAATTCATTTTTACCATAGTAACAGATTGCCTAGAATGCGCTGGCTTAATACATCGGAGATTCAAATGCGTAGCTATCTGTTATTGCTGGCCATTGGCCTGCTGTGGGGTTCCCAGTTCATTTTCATGCACCAGGCCGTCGCCGAGTTGCCCCCCATTCTGGTGGCTGCCGGTCGTGCCCTGTGCGGCAGCCTGACCCTGGGTCTGCTCTGCCTGTTCATGCGGCTCAAGAGTGAGCACACCCCGTGGCGCACCTATATGCTGATCGCCCTGCTGGATGCCACCATCCCCTTCATCATGGTCGCCTGGGGCCAACAGTATGTGGATAGCGCCATCGCTGCCGTGGTCATGGGTTGTATCCCGTTTGTGACCATTCTGGCTGCACCGCTGTTTATTTCTGGTGAAAGAATCACCAAAACCGGTCTGCTTTCCGTGATCATCGGCTTTGCCGGTGTACTCACCCTGTTCTGGCCGAAACTCTCCCAGGGCATGAACGCCGGCCTGCTCGGTGCCATCGCCATCCTGCTGGGTGCCAGCTGCTTCGCCATCGGCCTGCTGATGATCAAGCGCTTTGCCAAGGACCATCCGGTCGTGGTCGCCCGCAATATCCTGATCTCCTCGGCAATCCAGTTGCTGCTGGTCGCCCCATTCATGGTTGATCTCGGCAGCCTGACCCTGCCGAGCACCCAGGCCCTGAGCGCGATCACTGTACTGGGTACCCTCTGTACCGGTCTGGTCTACTTCCTCTACATGGCGCTGATCCAGAAGGCTGGCCCGACGTTCGCCTCCTTCAGCAACTATCTGGTACCGCTGTTCGGCGTGGTGCTGGGTGCCCTGTTCCTCGGCGAGCAGATCCACCCCACTACAGGTGTTGCTCTGGCACTGATCCTCGGCTCGGTAGCCATGAACCAGTGGGCGCAACAGCGTCGCATGCAGCGCGAGGTCTCCCTATGTCAGGCATCCTGACCACACTGTGCGGTGGTCTGGTACTGATTGCCGGCTGGCAATATCGCCAGCGACTGGCCGGGATCCTGGGCCTGCTGATGGTACTGCTGCCCTGGTTCTTCGATAGCAAGCTGCAAGCCATGCTTAGCTATGCCCTGAATGCCTGAAGTCCATCTCTGAATGTGTGACGAGAGTCTATCTCTCCTGTTTTTGGGACTGTTTTAAAAAACCTCCGATTTGTCCCCCGCTACCGGCGCTCTGCGCCGGTTTTTTTATGCCTGCCAGCCGGCGTCAGATCAGATAGCGATAGCTGAGTCGCTCGTTCTTGCGCGGCCCGGTGATCTGCCAGCTCAGCAGAAAACCGCCGTCGCTCTCGGTCAACTCGGCGCTGTAGTGATCCGCCCCGCATAGATGGGGTTCGGCGGTCAGCCAGCGGCCATCCCCCTGCGGCAGCAGCTCGAACAGTTCGACCGGCGCCTCATAACGCAGATGGGAGAGACGGATCCCCCGTTCACTGCGCTGCCACCAGAAGCGGTTATGCATGGCGAGTTCCCTGCCATGAGGCGTGATGTAACAGCCCTGCTCGTTAAATAGCCAGCCCCCCTGATGATCGGTCACCGCCACAACCCCCTCGCCGCGACCATTCCAGTCGGTCGCCGACCCCTCGCCATTGCTGGCGGTGAAGCCAAATGCTCCGACCTGTGGCAATCGTGCCCATAAACGCTGGATTGCAGCTTCCATCTCGGCCATCATAGCCCCCTTAAAATTGACAACTGACGATAAATCAAACACATGAACTACTTGATAGGGGTCACCCTGCTCTGGTCATTCTCCTTCAGCCTGATCGGGGTCTACCTCGCTGGCCAGGTGGATGCCTACTTCTCGGTGCTGACCCGCATCGCCCTCGCCAGTCTGGTGTTTCTGCCCTTCCTGCGCCGCCGCTGGCTGCGCCCCGATCTGGCGGCCAAGCTGATGGCGCTGGGCGCCATCCAGCTCGGCATCATGTATCTCTTCTACTACCACTCCTTTCTGCTGCTGACGGTGCCGGAAGTGCTGGTCTTTACCATCTTCACTCCCATCTACGTCACCCTGCTGCACGACCTGCTGGAAGGGCGCTTCAAGCCCACCTATCTGTGGGGCGCCCTGCTGGCAGTGATCGGGGCTGCCGTCATCCGTTTCGATGGCCTGACCGAAAGCTATGTGCTGGGATTTCTGGTGGTGCAGGGGGCCAACCTCTGTTTCGCCCTGGGTCAGGTGGGCTACAAGGTACTGCTGGCGCGGGAGGCGGAGCAACCGCCACAACTGGCGGTGTTCGGCTGCTTCTATCTGGGAGCGCTGGTGATCGCATTGCCCGCCTGGTGGCTGCTGGGCAAGCCGCAATATCCGACGTCAGGGTTGCAGTGGGGCATTCTGCTCTGGCTGGGGGTGGGTGCCTCCGGCCTCGGCTACTTCCTCTGGAACAAGGGGGCAACGCTGGTCACCAGTGGGGTGCTGGCCATCATGAACAATGCTCTCATTCCGGCCGGCTTGCTGGTCAATCTGCTGCTCTGGGGCAAGGATACCGACCTGACCCGGCTGACCATCGGCGGCCTGCTGATGCTGGCCTCGCTCTGGGTCTGCCAGCGTGACAAGCGCGGCCAACCCTGACCACACTCAGCCGACGACCGTGTTGTGCTCCCGTCTGGCCTGACTGTGACAGCTGGCCAGCCGGGCCAGCAGATGATCAAGCTGCTCGCCAGCCTGACTCTGCACCAGCCCGATGCTGACGGTGACCGGCCGCTGTGACAGCAGGCTGGCATCGGCAATCTCGAGGCGCAGCCGCTCGGCGATCTCCAGCGCACTCATCCGCTCGGTCTGGGAGAGCATCAGGATAAAACCATCCTGATCCCAGCGGGCGAAGGGATCTTCCCGCCGCAGCTCGTGGCGCACGATACGCGCCAACTTGGCCAGCATGGCATCGCAAGCTGCTTCGCCAAACAGTTGCTGGATTTTGGCCATGTGATCGACCGAGAACTGCAGCAGGCTGAAAGTCCCGCTCTCGGTCGCCAGCCGCTCCTCCAGCAGTTGCTCGAAACGGCCACGACTCTCCAGACCGGTCAGCGGATCGGTGCCGTGCCGCTCTTCCACCAGCACCACGGCGGGATCGAGATGGCGCACCACGCCAAATAGATGACCCCGCTCGTCACGACGCATCCGCTCTTCCAGCCGGATGTAGTGGCCGTGGTGGTGAAGAATGCGGTATTCGAGGCGCAGACCACTGCTGCGGCCACTCTGACAGGCGAGCAGGGCATCTTCCAGCCGGGCAACATCGTCGGGGTGAACCCGATCCAGCCAGCCGAGATCATCCGGCCAGCTCTCTCCCAATCCCAGCAATCGCAGGCAGGAGGGATCACGCTGTAGTCCATGTTGGGCTGACCAAGTCCAGATCCCCGCCTCCAGCAGCGCCATGGCATCAGACAGCAGACCCGGATCAAGCCGGGCAGTCACATCGACCAAAGGTGTCTTGAGCATTTCCATGGGGCGCCTCGAAACAGGATCTGAATACCTGCTCAATAAGTAACATTGGCGTTCACGCCGAGCAACAGGGTCAGAGCGCTTTTCCCTGATACCCGTTCATCAAGGTCTGCCAGTTCTCCGGTACGAAGTGGAAACTGGTATGCATTTGAGACTCTTTATTGAATGAACGAAGCAAGCGTTCCAGATTGGCCTTCTGCCATTCGCCGGGGGAACGGATCGCACCCTTGTCAAAATCGATCACCCACACCTTGCCCTCTTTATCGAGCAGCAGGTTGTGGCTGTTGAGATCGGCGTGATAGACCCCGGCATCGTGCAGCTGGCGCACCGTCTGGCCTATCTTGTGCCACACCTCGGTCGCCACCGGCCCCTGCTTGAGCAGCGCCACCATATCCTTGGCACCGCGAATTCGCTCGATCAGGATATCGGCACGATAGAATGGGCCCTGTTTGACCATGCGGGCACCAAACGGACGTGGCACCGGCAGCCCCAGCTCGCACAGCTTGGCCAGCAGGGTGTATTCGGCCATGGCGCGGCTCGACTCGACCCCTTCAAACCAGAAACGATCCCGCACCACCTTGCCCACCATGCCGCCACGATAGTAGTGGCGCAGCACCAGATGGCGGGACTCATCCTTGACGAACCAGGTCACTCCCCGTCCGATGGAGGTCCCCACCACCTGACGGTTGTTCTGCCACCAGGCAGGATCGAATAACTGGGGAGAAGGGTCGCGAAAGGCCCCTTCGGCATACCAGCAGATCTGGTTGTGTTCGGTCTGTACTCGCATCGTGGAGATCCCGCTCGGTGGGTCATGGATCGCAATTTTTCAATTGGCGATGAGGCTGCCGCTCTGGCATGCCCGCAATAGTGGCCTTTAATCAACGACGTGCAGAAACAGGTCATGGCGCTGGGCCCGGCCTATCCTGGCTGACGATTGTGCGCAATTTTACAATCCAGAGGGGAGTTTGCATAATGCCATCCACCCTTTTTGCCAGCCGTGCGCCACAACATGCCGCTATTTCAAACGCCCCCCTCCTCCATCTGTATCCTGCGGCTCTCCGCCATCGGGGATTGCTGCCACGCACTGGCGCTGGTGCGCGTCATCCAGCGGGAGTGGCCACAGACCCGCATCACCTGGATCACCGGCAAAATCGAGGCAACCCTGTTTGCCGATCTGCCCGGCGTCGAGGTGATCCCCTTCGACAAGAGCAAGGGATGGCGCGGCTATCGCGATCTCTGGCAGACCCTCAAGGGGCGCAATTTCGATGCCCTGCTCCACCTGCAGGCAGCGATGCGAGCCAGCATCGCCACCCTCGGCATCAAGGCCAAGGTCAGACTCGGGTTTGATCGGGAACGGGCCAACGACGGCCAGTGGCTGTTCACCAACCACAAAGTGCCTTCGCCTGCCTCCCCCCACGTGCTGGACGGTTTCCTCGCTTTCGCCAAAGAGCTCGGCATCAAGGATCTGACCCCGGACTGGCAACTGCCCATCAGCGCCGAACATCAGGCGTGGGCAAAGGAGAAGATTGGCGGTAAACCGACTCTGCTTATCTGCGCAGCCGCCAGCAAGGCGTTCAAGAACTGGACTGCCGCAGGCTATGCCGCGCTGGCAGATCACGCCGCCAACAAGGGCTTTCAGGTCTATCTATGTGGCGGGCCTGCCAAACTGGAGCGGGATCTGGCCGCCGAGATCCGGCAACTCAGCCAGAGCAAGCCGGTCGATCTGGTGGGGCAGACCAACCTCAAGCAGCTGCTGGCGCTGATTGGCGAGGCGAGTCTGGTACTGGCCCCCGATACCGGCCCAACCCATATGGCCACCATTGTCGGCACGCCGGTGATCGGCCTCTATGCTCACCACAATCCGGCGCGTACAGGCCCATATCTCTGCCGCGACTACGTGGTCAGCGTCTATCAGGAGCTGGTCGAGCAGGAGACCGGCAAGCCGCTGGCCGAATTGAGCTGGCGCACCCGCCTCAAGGATCCGGAGGCCATGCGAAAAATCACCAGCGAGCAGGTGATCGCCGCCTTCGACCACCTCTGTGCAGATCGTCAGCTGCCGTAATGACAGGGCACCTCGGGAATTCCGAGCCATCAGGCAGGGATAACCTGATAGCCTCTGCCCTCAGCCAAAGGCACAATGCAGGCTGATGTGGGTTACGCTCCCGCAGCAAGCTACGAATACTTTGATCGGCTGGAATATGATTCCGGCCGTTTTTTTATTCGCCGCATTCTGGTAAAATTCGCCGCCTTTACATCCTCCTGACTCAAGAGTTTTCCGCGTTTTGCGTTTGGCTGTCTCCCTTTCGGGCACAAGACGGCGGTCTCTGCTACAACCAAAACAGCGGTTTCGATTAAAGGTAATAATATGGCGCAACAAGGCACTCTCTATATCATCTCCTCTCCGAGCGGCGCGGGTAAATCCAGTCTGCTCAATGCCTTGCTGACCAACCACAATCAAGCTGGCAAGATGCAGCTGTCGGTTTCCCACACCACTCGCGCCACCCGCCCGGGCGAAGAGCACGGCGTCCACTACCACTTCGTCCAGGTGGAAGAGTTCAAGGCGCTGATCGAACGCGGTGATTTTCTGGAGTGGGCCGAAGTGTTCGGCAACTACTACGGCACCTCACGCGCCGCCATCGAAGCCTGTCTGGCCAAGGGGATCGACGTATTCCTCGACATCGACTGGCAAGGTGCCCGCCAGATCCGCGAGCAGATGCCGACCAAATCCATTTTCATCCTGCCCCCCAGCCGCGAAGAGCTGGAACGCCGCCTGATTGGGCGCGGTCAGGACAGCGCCGAAGTGATTGCCGGCCGGATGGCGAAAGCCATTGCCGAAATGGTGCACTACGACGAGTATGACTATGTCATTATCAATGAAGACTTCGAGCAGGCGCTGTTCCAGCTCAGGTCCATTATTGAGTGCCAACGGCTGGAGATGCGTCACCAGCAACAGGCTCAAAAAAACTTGCTGCAACAGCTACTGGCAGAGTAAGCCAAAAACAAGTAAACTTTTGCGTCATTTTTAAACACTGCTTTTCTAAATACAGAAAGCCCAAACACTGGAGTCCTGCATGGCACGCGTTACTGTAGAAGATGCTGTAAAACAGGTAGGTAACCGTTTTGACCTGGTGCTGGTCGCCGCGCGCCGCGCTCGTCAAATCGCGGTACAAGGCAAAGATCCCCTGGTCGACGAAGAGAACGACAAGCCGACTGTGATCGCCCTGCGTGAGATCGAGCTGGGTCTGGTGAACAATCAAGTGATGGACACCCAGGACCGCTACGAACAGCAAGAGCAGGAAGCCGCCGAGCTGGCTGCCGTTGCTGCCATCGCCGAAGGCCGCGGTTAAGTTATTCCTCCGGTTGGCACCCGCCCGGGTGCCGACTGTTCATCCCCATTTACAACCGCTCGAAAACCTCGCAAACTCAGGGCTATACCCTCAATTCCACGAATTGCCGTTTCACCGCTGCGGGGACTGTCTTGTATTTATTTGAAAACCTTAAAGAAATAGCCAGTTCCTACCTGCCACCAGAGCAGGTTGAGAAGCTCAAGCAAGCCTATGTGGTGGCCCGTGATGCCCACCAGGGTCAGATGCGTTCCAGTGGCGAACCCTACATCACCCACCCTGTTGCCGTTGCCCGAATCCTGGGCGACATGCGCCTCGATCATGAAACCCTGATGGCCGCCGTGCTGCACGATGTCATCGAGGATACTCCGATCACCAAGGCCGATCTGGCCGAACAGTTTGGCGATGCGGTCGCCGAGCTGGTGGCCGGGGTCTCCAAGCTCGACAAGCTGAAGTTTCGCGATCGCAAAGAGGCTCAGGCCGAGAACTTCCGCAAGATGGTGATGGCGATGACCCAGGATATCCGGGTCATTCTGATCAAGCTGGCCGACCGCACCCACAATATGCGCACCTTGGGCTCGCTGCGGCCGGACAAGCGCCGCCGCATTGCCCGGGAAACCCTCGAAATCTTCGCCCCAATAGCCAACCGCCTCGGTATTCACACCATGAAGAACGAGCTGGAAGAGCTGGGCTTCGAGGCGCTCTATCCGATGCGATCGCGGGTATTGCGCGAATCGGTGCGCCGCGCCCGTGGCAATCGCCGCGAGATCATCGACTCCATCCAGAGCGAAATCAGCGGTCGCCTGAAAGAGGCGGGGATCGAACATCAGGTCAGTGGCCGCGAGAAGAATCTGTTCTCCATCTACAACAAAATGGAGAAAAAAGAGCTGCAATTTCATGAGGTAATGGATATCTACGCCTTTCGGGTCAAGGTGAAGGACATAGATACCTGTTACCGGGTGCTGGGGCAGATGCACAGCCTCTACAAACCGCGCCCCGGCCGCTTCAAGGATTACATCGCCATCCCAAAGACAAACGGCTACCAGTCGCTGCACACCTCGCTGGTGGGGCCGCACGGGGTACCGGTCGAGGTGCAAATTCGCACCGAGTTCATGGATCAGATGGCCGACAAAGGGGTTGCTGCCCACTGGGCCTACAAGCAGGATGGCGACAGCTCGGGCACCACGGCCCAGATCCGCGCCCAGCGCTGGATGCAGAGCCTGCTGGAATTGCAGCAGAGCGCCGGCAGCTCCTTTGAATTTATCGAAGGGGTCAAAACCGACCTCTTCCCCGACGAGATCTACGTGTTCACGCCGGAGGGACGCATCATGGAGCTGCCCGCTGGCGCCACGCCGGTGGACTTTGCCTATACGGTGCACACCGACATCGGCCACGCCTGCGTCGGTTCGCGGGTCGACCGCCACCCCTACCCGCTCAGCAGCCCGCTACACTCGGGCCAGACGGTGGAGATCATCACGGCGCCGGGGGCTCGCCCCAATGCAGCCTGGCTCAACTTCGTGGTGACCACCAAGGCTCGCTCCAAGATCCGCCAGTTCCTCAAGAACCTGCGCACCGAAGAGTCGGTGGTGCTGGGTCGCCGCCTGCTCAACCATGCGCTGGGCGCCAAGAATATCGAAGACATCCCCGAGCCGCGCATCAAGCAGGTGCTCGCCGATACCAAACATGAGAATCTGCAGGGACTGCTGGCCGATGTGGGCCTCGGCAACGCCATGAGTGTCATGGTGGCGCGCCGCATGCTGGGGGATGAACTGCCGCCGGAAGAGCAACCCAAGTCCAGCAGCAAGAAGATGCCGATCAAGGGTGCCGACGGCATGCTGGTCACCTTCGCCAACTGCTGCCGCCCCATCCCGGGAGATGCCATTATCGCCCATATCAGTCCGGGCAAGGGTCTGGTGATCCACCAGGAAGCCTGCCGCAACATCAAGGGCTACAGCAAGGAGCCGGACAAGTACCTGCCAGTGCAGTGGGAAGTGGACAAGGAGCAGGAGCAGGAGTTCCGCACCGGTATCAGCATCGAGATCATCAACCATCAGGGTGCGCTGGCCGAGCTGGCCAACGTGATTGCCGCCACCGGCGCCAACATTCACGCCATCAGCACCGAAGAGAAGGATGGCCGGGTCTATCAGGTCAGCCTGCTCATCACAACCAAGAGCCGCATCCACCTGGCCAACATCATGCGCAAGATCCGCGTGATGCCCAACGTGCTCAAGGTGAGCCGACAGAAGAACTGAACACAGGCGGCGCAAGCCGCCTGCTGCTTTTATAGAGACAAGCCATGACCCCCGAACGCTTCAAGCGCATCACCGACATGCTGGCCCAGCGTCAGCTCGATTTGACCGTCTGCATGGAAGAGGTCCATAAACCCCACAATCTGGCCGCCATCGTGCGTACCGCCGATGCCATCGGCATCCACCGGGTACACGCCGTCTGGCCCAAAACCTGGATCCACAAGCGCAAGGGCACCGCCCGCGGCAGCCAGAACTGGGTGGATGTAAAACTGCACCCGGACATCGGCAGCGCCGTTGCCGAGCTGAAAGCCTCCGGCATGCAGATCCTGGCGACTCACCTCTCCGACAGCTCCGTCGATTTTCGCGCTATCGACTACACCAAACCGACCGCCATTCTGGTGGGTCAGGAGAAACACGGCATCGGTGAAGAGGCGCTGGCGCTGGCCGACCACCATATCGTCATTCCCATGGTGGGCATGGTGCAGTCCCTCAACGTCTCGGTGGCTGCCGCCGCCATCCTCTACGAAGCGCAGCGTCAGCGCGAGCTGGCCGGTTGCTATCAGCGCGGCTGCCCGCTCACGCTGGAGGAGCAGAACAGCATCCTGTTCGAGGGGGGTTATCCTATCTATGCCCAGCTCTGCAAAGAGAAAGAAATGCCCTACCCCCAGCTCGGCCCGGCCGGTGAAATTCTGGCGGACGAAGAGTGGTGGCAGCGGATGCAGCTGACCCGCAAAGGGTGGGCGCAGCAGAGCGAGCAGGACGACCTACAGGAGGAGTGATGGAGAACCCTTTTGGCAGCTGGCTGGAATCGCAAATCATCCGGGATCACCTGACCAACCCGAACATAGAGGCCGGCGACTACAGCTACTACTCCGGCTACTACCACGGCAAGCCGTTCGAGGATCACTGCGTCCGTTACCTGCTCGGCGATGGCTCGACCCGCGACACCTGGGAGAGCAGCCTCTGGGGCGAGGTGGATCGGCTGATCATCGGCAAGTTCTGCTCCATCGGCTCGGGCGCCACCTTCATGCTGGCGGGCAATCAGGGCCACCGGCTGGATTGGGTTTCCACCTTCCCGTTCAACCCCGACACCTTTGGCGAAGGGGCCCGCAGCGGCTTTCTGCGCAAGGGAGACACCCGGATTGGCAACGATGTCTGGATCGGCTCGGAAGCGATGATCATGCCCGGCATCACCATAGGTGACGGCGCCGTCATCGCCACCCGCGCCGTGGTGACCAGGGATGTGGCCCCTTACACCATAGTCGGCGGCAACCCGGCCCAACCGATCCGCCGCCGTTTCAGCGATGAGCAGATCCTCATGCTGCAAGAGATGCAGTGGTGGGACTGGCCCCTGCCCCGCTTGCAAGCCAGCATGGCGCTACTCTGCTCGGGGGATATCGCCGCCCTTTATCACCATTGGCAACAGGAGTGTGCCTGATGAAACCCCTCTCTCTTTCCCTGTTGGCCCTGACCCTGTTTTCTGCCGGAGCCCTTGCCGTGACCAATACCTATCAGCTCACCAGCGAAGCCGATGTACCCAGCCTCTACCAGCAAACCCTGCCCGACTTCTGGCGCCAGCATGCGGTGGAAGGAGAGTTTAAGGGCAAGGATGGCGTAACCATCCGCTATGCCGCGCTACGGCAAGCCAAGGTCGATCGCGCCATCCTGATCGTCAATGGCAGGGTCGAGAGCTACCTCAAGTATCAGGAGCTGGCGTGGGATCTCTGGCGTCAGGGCTACAGCCTCTATCTCATCGACCATCGTGGTCAGGGGATGTCCGACCGGATGCTGAATGACCCGCAGAAGGGATATGTCGACCAGTTCGACGATTATGTGGTCGATCTCAAGCAGTTTCACGACCAGATAATCATGGCGGACCAGCCTGCAAAGCTGTTCCTGCTGGCCCACTCCATGGGCGGCGCCATCTCGGCCCGCTATCTGGAACGCTGGCCCGATGATATCAAGGCGGCCGTGCTCTCCTCCCCCATGCTGGGCATCAATCTCGGCGGTCTGCCCAAGTGGCTGGCCAAGGGATTGGCGAGCACCATAGGCACGGTCGGCGGCTGGCTTGGCGAGCCTCCCTACGGCCCCGGTCAGGGCGCCTATCAGGATCACGGCTTTGCCGATAACGAGCTGACTCACAGCCAGCCCCGCTATCAAGCCTTCCGCCAAATCTACGAGCAGCACCCGCAGATCAAGCTGGGTGGCGCGACTGCCCACTGGATTTATCAGGGGATCACCGGTGCCGATGCCGCCATCGCCGATGCGGGCGCCATCAAAACCCCGCTGCTGGTGCTGCAAGCTGGCAACGACAGCGTGGTGGACAATGCCGCGCAGGAACGCTTCTGCACCATTGCCAAGTGCGAAGGGGGCAAACCGCTGCGCATCGAGGGGGCCTGGCACGAACTGTTTATCGAATCCGATGACAAACGCCAGCCCGCCCTGACCGCGATGGTCGACTTTTTCGCCCGCTTCTGAGCTGGCTATTTTTTGTAACCCTAAATAAATGGGGTGACAGTGCGGGCTAAGGTAAACTGCCCCTGTTTTCAATCGATGCCGAGGTAATGATGTTCAAGGTAGTTGTATCCGATCTCGATGGCACTCTGCTCAACAAGCAGCACCAGATCTCTCCCCGTACCCGGGATACCCTGCACCGCCTGGTAGAACAAGGTGTGAAATTCGTGGTCGCCACCGGCCGTCATCACGTTGACGTTCGCAGCTTCCGCGATGCGCTGGGGATGGACATCTACCTCATTACCTCCAATGGCGCCGTGGTCCATGACAAACAGGACCAGCTGATTTTCAACCAGCCGCTGCCGACCGAGATCGCCGCCGAACTGATTGCACTGGAGCGAGATCCCTCTATCCACCTCAATGTCTATCAGGGTGATGATTGGGTGGTGGAAGAGGAGCTGCCCTGGTTGCTGCAGTTCCACGACGAGTCAGGGTTCACCTACCGTCTGGTCGATGACCTGAAACAGGAACCGAAAGAGCAGATCAACAAGGTGTTCTACATCGGTGACCACGAGAAGCTGCTGAAGATTGAGGCGCACCTCAACCAGCGCTATGGCGATCAGCTCAATGTAACCTTCTCCCTGCCGGACTGTCTCGAAGTGATGCACGCCGGGGTGCATAAGGGCAATGCGGTGCGTGCCGTGCTGGAGCAGAACGGGTTCGATATGTCGGAGGCGATCGCCTTCGGCGATGGCATGAACGACTTCGAGATGCTGACCATGGTGGGACGCGGCATCGTGATGGGCAACGCCCATGACCGCCTGAAAATGGCGCTGCCGGAGTATGAGCAGACCCTCACCTCCGATGAAGATGGCGTCGCCGTCTATCTGGAGAAGCTGTTCGAGCTGGAGAACGTCAGCGCAGCCTGATCCTCTTCAGCCCGCCATCCGATTCAGCAAAGCCTCACCATGTGAGGCTTTGTTTTTTCAGGGTTTCCAGCCAGGGATTGGGCCGCTGCCAGCTGAAGCTCTGGTTCGCTCCGCCGTAGCATTCAGCCAGCCGCAGCGGCGTGCCGGGGGTATGGCGTCGCCCGGCCACATCGAGGCAGCGAGAGACCTTGCTGTTGAAAAGCCTGTCTTTCTGCCACTCCCACTGCGCCTGACCGTCACAGGGTGCCAGCATCACTTCGCTGTCGTTTTTGGCTTGCAAACAGAGATCCTGCAGACGCAACTCACCCAGATCCCACTCGAACAGTTGATCGTCTTTTCCGCTGCAAGGTTGTGCCAACACCTTCTGTTGGGACACCGCAACGCAAAAATCACCGCTGGTCAGCAAGGGGGAAAGCACCCGGTCCTCCGACGGTATCGAAGCGATTGAGTCCATCATTTCATCGGTTGATGGCGGCTTGATGGTACATCCTCCCAGCAACAAGGCGACCAGCAGGGCGGGAGAGCAAGCAAGGGAAATTTTGTTATTCATGGAAAATGCCTGAAATGGGCCGATGACATCCGTTTGTCAGTGACTCGAGGCTGAAGCATAACCGAAAGGTGGGGCACTCTGCCCTGATAGAGTGTAAACAGACGTAACAGAGAAAGCGTGCAGGCGCAGTAAAGGCCGGAAAGCAAAAAACCTCGCCGAAGCGAGGTTTTTCTAAATGTGGTCGGTGATAAAGGATTCGAACCTTTGACCCTCTGGTCCCAAACCAGATGCGCTACCGGACTGCGCTAATCACCGAGGCTATTTCTTTCAAAATAGTTTACTTCAAAAAACAAAGACGACCTGATGGTCATCCTCGTCATACAGCAAGTATGGTGCGAAGAGAGGGACTCGAACCCTCACACCCGGGGGGCACTAACACCTGAAGCTAGCGCGTCTACCAATTCCGCCACCTTCGCGTACCTGACAAGCTGTAAAATGGGGTGGCTGATGGGGCTCGAACCCACGACAACCGGAATCACAATCCGGGACTCTACCAACTGAGCTACAGCCACCACAGCTGTTTTCGTTCCACAACAACGCCCGTTTAACCGACGCACTTTTGATGGTGCGCCCGACAGGATTCGAACCTGTGACCTCTGCCTCCGGAGGGCAGCGCTCTATCCAGCTGAGCTACGGGCGCTACGCTGTCGAACGGGGCGCATTATTAATGATGGTTGCTGGTTTGTCTACACTTTTCTGTCACCGAAACACCGTTCGTTGTTTTTTCAAGCACATTGCGCACTTTTCTTCCACTATTCCCCTGCTGACAGCCAAAAAGGGGCAGATCGCAGTCGCAAATCGCCTTGCTGCCTTGACTTGATTTGATGCCCATCTAGAATGAATGAACGTTCATTCAATCGAAAGTCACACTGATGATTCTGGATAAAAAAGAGAGCATCTTCAACGCGGCCCATGAGGTGCTGGGTGAACGGGGTTTTCATGGTCTGTCGATTGCAGAAGTCGCCAAGAAGGCCAATGTTGCCACCGGCACCATCTATCGTTACTTCGGCGACAAGGATGATCTGATCCGGCAACTGCACCAGCACACTATCTTGCAGTGTGTGCCCATGGTCATGGCCGATGTAGCAATCGATAAAGTTTCATTTCAACAATTTCGCCAATTATGGCTCAATATTCATGCCATTTTTGTTAACGAACCCAACGCTATCCGGTGCAAATTGCAGTACGAGAGCTCTCCGCTAGGGGCAGAATTGGAGACCAATCCTGTCATTCTGGCTGCCTGGGAGCCTCTTGACCGATTTTTTGAACAGGGCGTTGAACAAGGATTGTTTATTGATTTACCGATACGGGCACTCCAGGTGTTGAGTCTGGACAGTGTCATGCATCTGGCCCTGCAGTGCAGGGTTCACAACATCACGCTGACCGAATCGCAGTTGGAAACCGCGATCCGGGCCAGCTGGAATGCCATTTTATCCCCCAATCTTTCCACCTCAGGAGCCTGTTCATGAAAAAGTGGATGGCCATTATGTTGCTGATAGCGATCGCCTTGTTTGGCAGCGTCATCGGCTTCAATTTGTTCAAACAGAAGATGATTGCCCAGTACATGGCCAACCGGCCGGAACCCGAGTTCCCCGTCACCGCTATGGTGACCAAGGCGCAGGATTGGGTACCGACCATCGAAGCGATCGGCTTCATCGAGCCGAATCAGGGGGTGACCCTCTCCACCGAACTGGCAGGTACCATTGACGCCATCACCTTCGAGTCAGGCAAACCGGTCAAGGCAGACCAGCTGCTGCTGAGCCTGGACTCCACCGTGGAGCGTGCCAATCTGCGTGCCTCCCAGGCCAAGCTACCGGCGGCAAAAGCCAAGTTCGATCGTTTCCAGAACCTCTACAAGACCAGCTCCATCTCCAAAGAGCAGCTGGATGAAGCCGAAGCGGCCTATCGTTCGCTGGAAGCGGATATCGAGAGTCTGAAGGCGACCATTGCCCGTCGTGAAGTGCGCGCGCCCTTTAGCGGCGTGGTCGGCCTGCGCAATGTGTTCCTCGGTCAGTATCTGCAGCCAGGCACAGATATCGTGCGCCTGGAGGATACCAGCGTGATGCGCCTGCGCTTCACCGTGCCCCAGACCGATATCTCCAAAATCAAGCTGGGCCAGACCATCAAGATTAATGTAGATGCTTATCCGCAAACCCAGTTTGACGGTCACATCACCGCCATCGAGCCTGCGGTCAACTTCCAGAGCGGCCTGATCCAGGTACAAGCAGACATTCCGAACAACGACGGTCAGCTGCGTTCCGGTATGTTCGCCCGCGCCAGCATCATTCTGCCGACGGTGAAAGATCAGATTGTGATCCCGCAAACAGCCATCTCATTCACCCTTTACGGCCAGAATGTCTACGTGCTCAAAGAGGGCGAAGAGACAGACAAAGAGGGTAACAAGGTGAAAGTGCTGCGAGCCAAGCAGGTAGTCGTCAAGGCAGGTGAGCGCCGTGGCAACGATGTGCATGTGCTCTCTGGCATCCAGGCCGGTGACCAGATCGTACTGTCGGGTCAGGTTCGCCTGAGCAACGACACCAAGGTTCATGTGGTCGAGAACGATGCCCTGGCCGTTCCGGCACAAACCCCGATGCTGTAAGCGCGGAGATCTGCGATGCGATTTACTGACATATTTATAAAACGGCCTGTGCTGGCGATCTCGCTCAGCTTCCTGATCGCCTTGCTGGGCTTTCAGGCCATCTTCAAGATGCAGGTACGGGAATACCCCGAGGTGACCAACACGGTGATCACCGTCAGCACTGGCTACTATGGCGCCAGTTCTGATCTGATCCAGGGGTTCATCACCCAGCCGCTGGAACAGGCGGTCGCGCAAGCCGACAACATCGACTTCATGACCTCCTCCAGCCAGCTGGGCAGCTCCACCATCACTGCGTACATGAAGCTCAACACCGACCCCAACGCCGCGCTGTCCGACATCCTGGCGAAGGTGAACTCGGTGCGCTCCCAGTTGCCGAAAGAGGCGGAAGACCCGTCGGTCACCTCCTCCACCGGTTCAACCACGGCGGTGCTCTACCTCGGTTTTACCAGCCCGGAGCTCAACTCCAGCCAGATCACCGACTATCTGGAGCGGGTTATCAAGCCGCAGCTCTTTACCGTGGGCGGGGTCTCCAAGGTTGATCTCTACGGTGGTGTCGAGTTTGCCCTGCGGGTATGGCTGGATCCGGCCAAGATGGCGGCCTTCAACCTGACTGCCAGTGACGTGATGACGGTGCTCAACAGCAACAACTATCAGTCCGCGACAGGTCAGGCGACCGGTTACTTTACCCTGTTCAACGGCAACGCCGAGACCCAGGTCAAGGATGTCGACGAGCTGAAGCGTCTGGTGGTTGCTACCCGTGACGGCAAGGTGATCCGCCTTTCCGACATTGCCAAGGTGACCCTCGAGAAGAGCCACGACATCTATCGCGCCAGCGCCAACGGCCGCGAAGCAGTGGTCATGGCGGTCAACGCCGCGCCCACAGCCAACCCCATCAACATTGCCCACGATGTGCTGGCGTTGCTGCCGAGCCTTGAGCGCAATATGCCGAGCACCATGCGTCTCAACGTGATGTATGACTCCACCGTGGCGATCAACGAGTCCATCCACGAGGTTATCAAGACCATCCTGGAGGCAGCCGCCATCGTTCTGGTGGTCATCACCCTGTTCCTCGGTTCGTTCCGCGCGGTCATCATCCCGATCATCACCATTCCGCTCAGTCTTATCGGCGTAGTGATGATGATGGATATGTTCGGCTTCTCGATAAACCTGATGACCCTGCTGGCGATGGTGCTGGCGATCGGTCTGGTGGTGGATGACGCCATCGTGGTGCTGGAGAACGTCGACCGTCATATCAAGGAGGGGGAAGAACCGTTCCGGGCCGCCATTATCGGTACCCGTGAAATTGCGGTGCCGGTTATCGCAATGACGGTTACTCTGGCGGCGGTATACGCCCCTATCGCCTTGATGGGGGGCATCACCGGCTCCCTGTTCAAGGAGTTTGCCCTGACGCTGGCTGGCGCCGTGTTCGTCTCGGGCATCATCGCCCTGACTCTGTCCCCGATGATGTGTTCCAAGATGCTCAAGGCCAACGAGCAGCCGGGCAAGTTCGAGAGCACAGTCCATCACCTGCTGGAGCGGATGACCGATCGCTACGACAGCATGCTGCACGCCGTGATGAAAAAGCGCCCCGTCATCGTGGTGTTCGCCGCCATCGTCTTCGCCAGCCTGCCGCTGCTGTTCAAGTTCATCCCGAGCGAACTGGCACCGTCAGAGGACAAGGGGGTAATGGCCGTGCTGGGTACCGCACCGTCCAACGCCAACCTGGACTACATCGAAAACACCATGGCGGATGTGAACAAGATCCTGGACGAGCAGCCCGAGATCGCCTTCTCCCAGGTCTTCTCAGGGGTGTTCAACGCCAACCAGGCGTTCGGTATCGCCTCCATGGTGCCCTGGAGCCAACGTGAAGCGAGCCAGAAAGAGGTGCTGGATCGGGTCGCCAATCTGGTGAAAGACATCCCGGGTATGGCCATCACCACCTTCCAGTTCCCGGAACTGCCGGGAGCATCGAGTGGTCTGCCGATCCAGTTCGTCATCACCACCCCGAACAGCTTCGAAAGCCTGTTCCTGGTGGCCGGTGAAATTCTGGCCGCGGCGCAGAGTAACGGTCAGTTCGTCTATTCGGATCTCGATCTGAACTACGACTCCGCCACCATGAAGATCCGCATCGACAAGGACAAGGCGGGTGCCTACGGCATCACCATGCAGGATATCGGTATCACCATGGGCACCATGATGGCGGACGGTTACGTCAACCGTATCGACCTGGATGGCCGCTCCTACGAGGTGATCCCGCAGGTCGAGCGCAAATACCGTCTCAATCCGGAGTCCATCAAGGGCTATTACGTGCGAGCCGCAGATGGCAAATCGATCCCCCTCGGCAGCCTGATCACCATTGAAGTGGTTGGCGAGCCCCGCGCCCTGCCCCACTTCAACCAGCTGAACTCGGCCACCATAGGTGCCGTTCCGGCTCCGGGCGTGGCCATGGGTGATGCGATCAACTGGTTCCAGACCACCGCCGACGAGAAGCTGCCGCAAGGCTATCGTTACGACTTCATGGGTGAAGCCCGTCAGTTCGTTACCGAAGGCAATGCGCTCTATGCCACCTTCGCACTGGCACTGGCGATCATCTTCCTGGTGCTGGCAATCCAGTTCGAGTCGGTGCGTGACCCGCTGGTCATCATGGTCTCTGTACCGCTCGCCATCAGCGGAGCGCTGATTGCCCTGGCATGGGGGCTGGCGACCATGAACATCTACTCCCAGGTGGGCCTGATCACGCTAGTGGGTCTGATTACCAAGCACGGTATCCTGATCTGTGAAGTGGCGAAGGAAGAGCAGCTACTGCGTGGCATGAACCGGATGGAAGCCGTGATGCAAGCCGCTAAGGTGCGTCTGCGTCCGATCCTGATGACCACGGCCGCCATGATCGCCGGTCTGATCCCGCTGCTCTACGCCACTGGCGCCGGTGCAGCACAACGGTTCAGCATCGGTATCGTCATCGTGGCAGGCCTTGCCATCGGTACCCTGTTCACCTTGTTCGTACTGCCGGTGATCTACACCTATCTGGCTTCCGAGCACAAACCCTTGCCGGTATTCGATGAAACCATTCCGCCCAAGGCAAACGGCGGACACTGATCATCAATCACTTGCCAAGGCCCCGATAAGGGGCCTTTTTTATGGTTCGCAGGAAAGACGACATAAGTCCATGAAGCAGTTAAACTAAAAAACACAACATCCAGACCGCAAGGACGCCATGTCAGGACTCATCTCCAAGACCGCCGAGGCCGTAGGCCGCAACGGACTCTCATACCGCCTGCTCTCCTATATTCTGGTGTGTAGTACCGTATTGGCGATGATCATCACGGTGCTGCAACTCGCCTGGGATTACCGCAAGGATGTCGCCGTCATCGAAGACAGCATCGGTCAGATCGAGGCTTCCTTCCTGCAGCCCATCGCCGCCAGCCTGTGGAACCTGGATGAGGAGCAGGTCAAGGTGCAGATCGAAGGCATTATGAACCTGCCCAATATGCAGTTTGTGATGGTCAAGGAGATGCTCGGCAACTCCGAAGTGCCACTATTAACCCAGGGGGTGGAACGGGAAAGCTACGACATCTCCCAGGAGTTCAATCTCACCTATCAGGGGGAAATTGTCGGCAAGCTGTTTGTCGCCGCGTCGCTGGAACAGATTTACCAGCGCCTGATCGAGAAATCAGTGCTGATCATGGTCAGCCAGACCATCAAGACGCTGGTGGTCTCATTTTGTATCCTGATCATCATTTACTATCTGGTGGTCAGGCATATCAACCGTATCGCCAACTACGCCCAGAAGTTCAATCTCGATCGGCTCGACATGGAGCTGGAGCTGGAAGGCCGCCCGCAACCGCGCAAGAAACCCGATGAGTTGGATACCCTGGTCTCTACCCTCAACCAGATGCGCACCCGACTGCGTGACGAGCTGGTTGCCCGCCATCAGGCGGTGGAACAGCTACAACAGGAGCGGGATTTCTCAGCCACCCTGATCAACTCTGCCAACATGGTCATCTGCTGTATGGAACCGGACTTGACCATCGCCAGCATCAACCCGGCAGCCATCCTTATGACCGGTTATCACCAACAGGAGCTGCTGCAGCATAACTGGCTGGATCTCTTCGTCAGCCCATCCCAGCGGGAAGAGCTGAACAATATCCTGAACGAAGAGGGTTCACTGGCGGACAAAGAGGTCATCATGCATGACCAGCAAGCCCACGAGCTGGTGCTGCAGTGGACCTTCGTCCCCTTCTACGAAGGGCCGAATCTCAAATACCAGATCGGGTTCGGTTATGACATTACCCAACTGAAAAAGGTCGAGCGGGAGATTATCCAACTCAACGAACAGTTGGAAGGCAAGGTAGTGGAGCGCACCCGCAGCCTCAGCGAAGCCAACAACCAGCTGGGCAAGGCATACGATGATCTGAAACAGGCCCAGCAGACCCTGGTGGAGTCGGAGAAAATGGCCTCACTCGGTTCGTTGGTGGCCGGGGTGGCCCATGAGATCAACACCCCTATCGGCATCAGCGTGACCGCCTCCTCCTACCTGCAGGAACGGGTCGCCGATTTCAAATCCCACATAGAGTCCAAACAGCTGTCACGATCCTATCTCAACGAGTTCACCGTCAACCTCGACGAATCGATGCAGTTGCTGCAGAGCAACCTGCGACGAGCCTCAGAGCTTATCGCCAGCTTCAAGCAGGTGGCTGTCGATCAGTCATCGGAAGCGCGCTACAACTTCAGCCTCGCCGACAATCTCCATCAGGTAGTGATCTCCCTCGGCCACAAACTGAAGAAGAGCCAGTGCGAAGTGGATATCCAGTGCGATCCCAAGCTGTCTATCTTCTCGTTTCCGGGCAGCTTCACCCAGATCTACTCGAACCTGATCCTCAACTCCATCAACCACGGCTTCGACAACTGGGACAAACCGAAGAAGATCACCATCAAGGTGGAGCAGCAGGGAGAGGAGCTGTTTATCGACTACTCGGACAACGGTCGCGGTATCCCACCCGAAATCTTGCCGCGCATCTTCGATCCCTTCGTCACCTCCAAGCGGGGTCAGGGTGGCAGCGGTCTGGGCACCCACATCATCTACAACCTGGTAGTGCAGTTGCTACGTGGTCGCATCAACTGTGCCAGCGAACCGGGTCAGGGTGCCCAGTTCCATATTCGCCTGCCGATCCAACATAACTGAGCGCTGGCTCTTGTGAGCCAGCCGCTTTATCCCCATCATGCTGTGATTGCATTCTTAATGAGCGGAGAACCTCGCAATGGCACAGCATTTTGACTATATCGCCATCGGCGGCGGCAGCGGCGGTATCGCCTCGGCCAACCGGGCTGCCATGTACGGTAAGAAAGTTGCCCTGATTGAAGCCAAAGAGTTGGGTGGAACCTGCGTCAACGTCGGCTGCGTGCCGAAGAAGGCCATGTGGTATGCCGGCCAGATCGCCGATGCCCTGAAATATGGCGCCGACTACGGCTTCGACACCACCCTCAACCACTTCAACTGGGCCAAGTTGGTCGAGTCCCGCCAGGCCTACATCGGCCGCATTCATCAGTCCTACCAGAACGTACTGGGCAAGAACCAGATCACCGTCATCAAGGGCTTCGCCCGCTTCGTCAGCAGCAACACCATCGAAGTGAATGGTGAGCAGTACAGCGCCGATCACATCCTGATCGCCACCGGCGGCCGTCCTGAAGTGCCAGCCATCCCGGGCGCCGAGCTGGGCATCGACTCCGACGGCTTCTTCGAGCTGCAAAGCCAGCCCAAGCGGGTTGCCGTGGTAGGGGCAGGGTATATCGCCGTCGAGATCGCTGGGGTAATGCAAGCACTGGGCTCCGAGACCCATCTGGTGGTGCGCAAACACGCGCCGCTGCGCAACTTCGACCCCATGATCCACGAGACTCTGGTGGAGATCATGGCGCAAGAAGGGCCCAAGCTGCACACCCACGCCATTCCGAAAGCCGTGGTCAAGAACGCCGATGAGAGCCTGACCCTGCAGCTGGAAGATGGTCGCCACCTCACCGTCGACTGCCTGATCTGGGCCATCGGCCGCGTCCCGGCCACTGACAACCTCAACCTGGCCGCAGCCGGTATCGAGCTGGACAAGCAGGGTTTCATCCCGACCGACAAGTTCCAGAACACCGCCGTCGCCAACCTCTATGCCGTCGGTGACAACACCGGCCGCATCCAGCTCACCCCGGTGGCTGTCGCGGCAGGCCGCCGCCTCTCGGAGCGGCTGTTCAACAACAAACCGAACGAGCACCTCAACTACGATCTGGTGCCGACCGTGGTGTTCAGCCACCCGCCCATAGGTACCATTGGCATGACCGAACCGGAAGCCATCGCCGAATACGGCGAAGATCAGGTGAAGGTCTACCGCAGCCAGTTCACCGCCATGTACTCGGCACTGACCCAGCATCGCCAGCCCACCCGGATGAAGCTGGTCTGTGTCGGCCCGGAAGAGAAGGTAGTCGGTCTGCACGGCATCGGCTTTGCGATGGACGAGATCCTGCAAGGCTTCGGCGTCGCCATGAAGATGGGTGCCACCAAGGCAGACTTCGACAACTGTGTCGCCATCCACCCGACTAGCGCGGAAGAGTTTGTAACAATGCGATAAGCACGTTGCAGACTGACCTGCCACTATCAGGTCATCTTCTCCACCAGCGTTCAAACCCGGCTCAGGCCGGGTCTTTTGATCCCGCCTCGCCACCAGAACCCTCGCAAAAACCTCGTTCTTTACGCCGATTTTACGCCAGCCAAATCGGGCTTTATGGCGCCTTTACGCCCGTTTTACATACCCTTTCAGCGTCAATGAGACCTATGGGATCGACACGGATATGCATCGATCCCTGACGCTAATTACCTCAACGGAGTCGTTATGAATTGGCTATATCTGCTGCTGGTCCTCGCCCTCGCGGGTTATCTGCTGCGCGCCCTCGCGCGCACCCATGAGTGAGGAACCGGATATGTGGCAAGAGATCATCTATCCCGTCGCGTTCGTGCTGCTGGTGCTGCTGCCGGCGCCTCTGCTTGGCAACTACCTGTATCGGGTATTTGAAGGCAAGAGTCGCTGGCTCGCCCCGCTTGAGCGTGCCACCCAGGCCTGCTGCGGCACGGACGGGCGCGAGCAGGACTGGAAGTCCTACGCCCTCAGCCTGCTGGCCTTCAACGGCGCAGGCTTCGGCCTGCTGTTCCTGATCCTGCTGGCGCAGGGGCTGCTGCCCCTCAACCCGCAGCAACTGCCCGGGCTGAACTGGCAACTCGCCTTCAACACCGCGGTCAGCTTCATGACCAACACCAACTGGCAGGCCTACTCCGGTGAAGCCAGCCTCTCCTATTTCAGCCAGATGGTGGGGCTCACCACCCAGAACTTCGTCTCCGCCGCCACCGGCGCCGCGGTCGCCATCGCCCTGTTTCGCGGCATCGCCCGCCAGCAGACCACCCACCTCGGCAACTTCTGGCAGGATCTGGTGCGCTTCTGTCTCTACGTGCTGCTGCCGATGGCGCTGATCCTGGCGCTGCTGCTGGTCTGGCAGGGGGTGCCCCAGAGCCTGTCGGCCTACCTGCCGTTCCACGGGCTGGAAGGCCAGGAGCAGCTGCTGCCGCTCGGCCCGGCCGCCTCCCAGATCGCCATCAAGCAGCTCGGCTCCAACGGCGGTGGCTTCTTCGGCATCAACTCGGCCCATCCGTTCGAGAACCCCACCGCCCTCTCCAACTGGCTGGAGATGGTCGCCCTGCTGACGCTGGCCGCCGCCATGGTCTGCACCCTGGGTCGTTACGTGAAGGATCTGGCCCACAGCCGCGCCATCCTCATCGCCATGACCATCATGCTGGTGCTGGGGCTCTGCCTCGCCATCGGCCAGGAGCTGAAACCGGATCCCGCCCTCGCCCACCTCACCAGCGAAGCCGGCAACTGGGAAGGCAAGGAGAGTCGCTTCGGCCCCGTGCTGTCCAGCATCTGGGAAGTGGCCACCACCGCCGCCTCCAACGGCTCGGTCAACGCCATGCACGACAGCTTCGCCCCGCTCGCCGGCATGGTCGCCATGATCAACATGCTGCTGGGTGAAGTGGTGTTCGGCGGCGTCGGGGCCGGCATCTACGGCATGATGCTGTTCGTGCTGCTGACCGTGTTCCTGTGCGGCCTGATGGTGGGGCGCACCCCCACCTATCTGGGCAAACGGCTCGGCATCACCGAGATGAAGTGGGTGGTCGCCAGCATGCTGGTGATGCCGGTCGGGGTATTGGTGATCGGCGGCATTACCCTGCTGATGCCGGACTCCGCCACCGTCATCGGGCACGACGGCCCCCACGGCCTGTCCCGACTGATCTATGCCTACGCCTCGGCCGCCGGCAACAACGGCTCCGCCTTCGCCGGCTTTGCCGCCGCCGATAGCTGGCAGTGCATCGCCATCGGGCTGGCCATGCTGCTCGGCCGCTTCGGCTACATCATTCCGGTGCTGGCCATCGCCGGCCAGCTGGCCCGCGCCCCGCGCCAGGAGACGAGCGAAGGGGACTTCCCGATCAGCGGCCCGCTCTTCATCACCCTGCTGATCGTCACCGTGCTGCTGATGGGGGGTCTCTCCTTCCTGCCGGTACTGGCGCTGGGCCCGGTGGCGGAACACCTGAGCCTGCTGGGAGGTGCCTTCTGATGCTGCACACCCGACTGATCTGCGTGACCCACTATTCGATGCAGGGAGCTTTCCAATGAGCAAGTCCGCTTCAATGAGCACCGACACCATTCAGGTGAAGGGCAAGAAACAGAAATCACAGATCCTGCAGGCCATGGTGGAAGCCCTCTATCGCTTCAACCCCAAGGCACTGCTCGGCAGCCCCATCCTGTTCACCCTCTGGCTGGCGGCCGTGATGGCGACCCTGGAGTCGCTGCTGGGGCAGCCGCTCTCCGGCGTCGCTCCTTCGCTGACCTGGCAGCTGACCGCCTGGCTCTGGCTCACCCTCTGGTTTGCCAACTTCGCCGAAACCCTGGCCGAGGGGCGCGGCAAGGCGCGGGCCGACAGCCTGAAGGCCGGCATGAGCCAGCTCAAGGCACGTCGAGTCACCAGCCCGCAGGATGACAAGGGCGAGTGGGTACCGGCCACCAGCCTGCTCAAGGGCGATCTGGTGCTGGTGCGCAGCGGCGAGATGATCCCGGCCGACGGCGAAGTGGTCGCTGGCATCGCCTCGGTCAACGAGGCGGCCATCACCGGCGAATCCGCCCCCGTCATCCGCGAGTCGGGCACCGACCGCAGCGGCGTGACCGGCAACACCACCGTCGTCTCCGACCAGATCTGGGTGCACATCAGCAACAACCCGGGCGAAAGCACGCTGGATCGCATGATTGCGCTGGTGGAAGGGGCCAAGCGGCAGAAGACCCCCAACGAGATGGCGCTGGACGCGCTGCTGGTAGGGCTGACCCTGATCTTCCTGCTGGTGGTGGCCACCCTGCCCTGGTTCCTCGACTACAACGGCACCCAGGTGCCCCGGCTCTATCTGCTGGCGCTGTTCATCACCCTGATCCCGACCACCATCGGCGGTCTGGTCTCCGCCATCGGCATCGCCGGTATGGACCGGCTGGTGAAGCTCAACGTGATCGCCAAGTCGGGCCGGGCGGTGGAAGCCGCCGGCGACGTGCGCACCCTGCTGCTGGACAAGACCGGCACCATCACTTTCGGCAACCGGATGGCGGACGAGCTGATCCCGGCCCCCGGCGTGGACCCCTCCTTGCTGGCCCAGGCCGCCATGCTGGCCTCGCTCGGTGACAATACCCCGGAGGGCAAATCCATCCTGACCCTGGCGGGCAAGAGCCACACCAAGCCGAGCCAGCTGGAGAGCGACATCCTGATCCCCTTCAGCGCCGAGACCCGGCTGAGCGGGCTGGATCGCAACGGCCATCACTATCGCAAGGGGGCGGTGGATGCTGTGCTGCGCTACCTCTCGCTCGATCGCAAGGCGGTGCCCGAGCTCATCCTCAAATCGGTGGACAACATCGCCCGCCAGGGCGGTACCCCGCTGCTGGTCTGCACCCACGAGAAGCTGCTGGGGGTAGTGTTCCTCAAGGACATCATCAAGCCGGGCATCAAGGCACGCTTCCAGATCCTGCGCCACATGGGGATTCGCACCGTAATGATCACCGGTGACAACCCGCTGACCGCCGCCGCCATCGCCGCCGAGGCCGGGGTGGACGACTTCATCGCCGAGGCGACGCCGGAGAAGAAGCTGGCCTACATCCGTCAGGAGCAGGCCGACGGCCGGCTGGTCGCCATGTGCGGGGACGGTGCCAACGACGCACCGGCGCTGGCCCAGGCTGACGTGGGCCTGGCCATGAACGAGGGGACCCAGGCCGCCAAGGAGGCGGGCAACCTGGTGGATCTCGACTCCAACCCCACCAAGCTGCTGGACGTGGTGCTAGTAGGCAAGCAGCTGCTGGTGACCCGCGGCGCCCTGACCACCTTCTCCATCGCCAACGACGTGGCCAAGTACTTCGCCATCCTGCCGGCCCTGTTCATCGCCGCCTATCCGCAGCTGGGGGTGTTGAACCTGATGCAGCTGGGCAGCCCCGAGAGCGCCATCCTGTCGGCGATCATCTTCAACGCCCTGATCATCGTAGCGCTGGTGCCGCTGGCCCTGCGCGGGGTCAGCCTGCAGGGCTCGGCCGCCAGCCTGCTGCGCCGCAACCTGCTGATCTACGGCGTCGGCGGCCTGATAGTGCCCTTCATAGGTATCAAGCTGATCGACCTGGTTATCACCGGCCTGGGGCTGGTGTAACCACATAGCGGGGTGCAGGCCTGGCTTGTACCCCATCAATCTTTTGGAGCAAAAATACATGATCGCAATCAGAACCCTGCTGACCCTGACCCTGCTGCTGGGGGTGGCGTATCCGCTGGCCGTCACCGGGCTGGCCCAGCTTATCTTCCCCTGGCAGGCCAACGGCAGCCTGCTCACCAACGCCAAGCAGCAGGTGGTCGGCAGCGCCCTGCTGGCACAGAAGTTCGAGCGGGCCGACTACTTCCACTCCCGCCCCTCCGCCAGCGACTTCGCCACCATAGGCGGAGGCGCCAGCAACCTGGGGATGAGCTCGCCGCTGCGGGCCGAGTTTGCCGCCGCCGCGGTCAGGGCGCAGCTAGAAGCCAGGGTCCCCGCCCTGCTGACCCGCTCCGCCTCCGGCCTCGATCCCCATCTGCCGCTCGCTGCAGCGCTGGCTCAGGTAAAGCGGGTCGCCGGGCAACGGGGGCTGGATCCCGTTCAGCTGACAGAGCAGGTCAAGTCGGCGGCACAAGCTGGTATCCTTGGCCCGCAGGTGGTCAACATTCTCCAGTTGAACCTGCAACTCGATCATCAAAAGGGCGCCTGAGGGCGCTCCTTGTAGTTCGGGACAGGCTCCCTTTCGACACGGGGACAAGCATGAGCAATGAGGTCACGGCCGCGGTTCGGCCGATGCAACGGGAGCACGGGGATGCGTGATGAGGTGAGGGCGGACGCCCTGCTGGCGAGCCTGGAACAGGAGCACAGGGGCAAGCTGAAGGTGTTTCTCGGTGCCGCCCCCGGCGTCGGCAAGACCTACGCCATGCTGCAAGCGGTACGGGAGCAGGCCAAGGAGGGAGTCGACATCCTGATCGGGGTGGTGGAGACCCACGGCCGCCAGGAGACCCTGGCCCTGCTCGACAAGCTCGCCATCCAGCCGCGCAAGCTGCACCTGCACCGCCAGCAGCGGCTGGAGGAGATGGATCTGGACGGCCTGCTGGCCCGCAAGCCCGCCATCGCCGTGGTGGACGAGCTGGCTCACAGCAACGCCCCCGGCAGCCGCCACGAGAAGCGCTGGCAGGATGTGGAGGAGCTGCTGGGTGCCGGCATCGACGTCTACACCACCCTCAACGTGCAGCACCTGGAGAGCCTCAACGATCTGGTGTGGCAGCTGACCGGGGTCAGGGTCAAGGAGACCCTGCCGGATCAGGTGCTGCTGGAGGCCGACAGCCTGGTGCTGATCGACCTCCCCCCCAAGGAGTTGCTCGGCCGCCTCAAGGAGGGGAAGGTCTATGTGCCCCATCAGGCCAAGGCCGCCCTGCAATCCTTCTTCTCTCTGAACAACCTCACCGCCCTGCGCGAGCTGGCGATGCAGACCGCCGCCAGCCACGTGGAGGGGGATCTGCAACTGCAGTGGCAGGCCGCCGGCAAGACCACTCTGCCGCTGCGGGGCAAGCTGATGGTCTGCCTCGGCGATCAGCACGGCGCGGCCTTGGTGCGCTACGGCCACCGCTTCGCCCAGCGCCGCCAGCTGCCCTGGCTGGTGGTGCACATCGACAGCAAGGGGCAGCGCTCGGTCGAGCTGGAGCAGGCGCTGGCGCTCGCTTCCCAGCTGGGGGCCAAGGTGTTGACCCTCTCCAGTCCGGCGGTGGCCGACACCCTGCTGGAGACCGCCGAGCAGCAGCAGGTATCGCAACTGCTGCTGGGCAAACCCCACAAGGCGCCCTGGCGTCGCTCGCTGGTGCAGCACCTGCTCAAGCAGGCGCAAGGACTCGAGATCACGCTGGTGGATACCGAGAAGCGCAAGCCCAGCCTGGGCTTGCAGCCGCTCCACCCCAAGGACATTCGTCAGAGCCTGCTGGCGGTAGCCATCATGGGGACCACCTCGGCCGCTGTCTGGGGCCTCTCCCACTGGCTGCCGCCCGCCTCCCTGCCCATGCTGTTCGTGCTGGGGGTGCTGGCCACCGCGCTCACCACCAGCCTGATGCCCGCCATCCTGGCCGCGGTGCTGGGCTTCGTCGGCCACAATCTGCTGTTCACCGCCCCCTACTTCTCTTTGAGCGTGGCCAGCCACAGCGATCTGCTCACCCTGTTCGTGTTGCTGATCGTCGGCATCACGGCCGGGCGGCTCGCCTCCCGTCAGCGCCAACAGCTGATCGGCCTGCGCGAGACCCAGCAACTGGGCAATGCCCTGCTGTCGCTGAGCCAGGGGCTGGCCACCGCCAGCAGCCCGGAAGAGGTGCTCAGACAGGGATCCCAGGCCATCTTGCTGGCGCTGGGCCAGCCGGTGTTCGCCCTCGATCAGCACTACCAGCACAGGGCCGGTTCGACCCAGCACAAGCCGGGGCAGACCGACAAGGCGGCCATCGACTGGTGTCTGGCCCAGAAACAGAGCGCCGGCGCCCACACCGCCACCCTCAACGCGGCCGAGGCCCAGTACCACCACCTCAGCGATGAACTGGTGCTGGGGATAGTGCTGGCCAATCCGCTCGCCTCTTCGGCCGAGCATCAGCTGCAGGCCCTGCTCACCGATATCCGCGCCGCGCTGGCCCGGATCGATCTCAACGAACGGCTGGCCGACAGCCAGCTGCAGGCGGAGACCGACCGGATGCGCGCCGCCCTGCTCTCCTCGGTCTCGCACGATCTGAAGACGCCGCTGGCCACCATCATGGGGGCCGGCAGCACCCTGCTGGAATATGGTGACCGGATCAGCAGCGAAGATCGCAGCGAGCTGCTGCACTCGGTGCAGGACGAGGCGCGTCGCCTGCACAGCTATGTGCAAAACCTGCTGGACATGACCCGCATCGGCTCGCCGGATTTCCAGCTGAAACGGGACTGGGTCGACCTGGCGGATCTGGTGGAGAACGCACGCCGCCGGCTCGACTCCTCCTGGCGCCAGCACAAGCTGCTGGTGCACTTCGATCAGCAGATCCCCCGCCTCTATGTGCACGGCGCCCTGATCGAGCAGGTGCTGGTCAACATCCTCGACAACGCCTCCCGCTACTCACCGGCCGGCACCCCCATCGAGTTCAAGGTAATGCTGGCGGATCCCGATCTCATCCTCGACATCATCGACATCGGGGTCGGCATCGCCGAGTCGGATCGGGACAAGATCTTCAATCTGTTCTACACCCAGCCGGTCGGCGACTGCGGCAGCCGCGGCACCGGACTTGGTCTCGCCATTTCCCGCGCTATGATAGAGGCCCACGGTGGCCGCATCTGGGCATTTTCCGGCCCCAACGGCAACGGCACCTGCATGCGCATCTCCCTGCCGCTGGCGCTCAATGCAGCCGCGGCCTGAACCTTTTTACTCTATCCAGCTGGAGGCTGAATGGCTCACATACTGGTCATCGACGACGAGGCGGCCATCCGCCGTTTTTTGCGGATCAGCCTGATCGCCGAGGGGCATCAGGTGAGCGAGGCGGTCGGCGTCAATGAGGGGCTGGCGCAGTATCGCCACCTCAATCCCGATCTGGTGATCCTGGACCTCGGCCTGCCGGACGGGGACGGCATCCAGGTGTTGCAGGCCATTCGCGAGCACCATCAGCACCCGGTACTGGTGCTGTCGGCGCGGGATTCTGAACAGGAGAAGGTGCGCTTGCTGGATGCGGGGGCCAACGACTACATGAGCAAGCCGTTCGGCATCGGCGAGATGATGGCCCGTATCCGGGTGCTGCTGCGCCAGAGGGCCGGGGTCAGCAGCGGCGAGCAACGCCACTTCCCCCAGTGCGGGCTGACCCTGGACAGCAGCAGCCACAGGGTCACCCTGGGAGAGGAAGAGGTGCCCCTCTCCCGCAAAGAGTTCGCCCTGCTGCAGGCGCTGGTGTGCCACCCCGGCAAGCTGGTACTGCAGACCCAGCTGCTCAACGACATCTGGGGACCGAGCCACAAGGAAGACACCCACTACCTGCGCATCGTCATCGCCAGCCTGCGCAAGAAGCTGGGAGATAACCCCCAGCAACCCACGCTGATCGAGACCGAATCCGGCATCGGCTACCGCTTTATCGGCAGCTGATGTTTCACGTGGAACGACGCCAACCGCAGCAGAGGGCCAGCAGACCACAACCGCCAAGCAGCAGACCGAGATCCTGCAAGCTGGCTGCAACCGCCAACCCCAGGCTGAGCAACAGGTAATAACCGAGCCCGAACAGGGCACCGGCACTACCTGCCACCTCCCGATAGGCCAGCAGCGCCTGGCTCAGCACATTGGGGAGCGCCAGCCCGAACGCCACCACCACCCCCATCATGGGCAGCAGGAACCAGAGCGAAGTCTGACTGGCCCATACCAGCCAGCCGGATCCTAGCGCCAACGCGGCAGCGAGCCGGATCAGCGAGGCAGGCGACCAGCCACGCCCCAGCAGGCGCTTGTTGAGCAGGCTGCTCCCCAGGGTCGCCAGCGCCAGCAAGATGCCGGAGTAACCAAACTCGCCCGCACTCAACCCCAGCCCGGCAAACAGGAAGGGAGCCAGGCTGTAGTAGCCGAACAGCATGGTGTTGAACAGCGCCACCAGTGCGGCGCTGCGCCACAAGGCTGCATCACGCACCATCCGTTGTGCCAGCGGCCAGAGTGCCACCCGCTGGGTGATGGCCGGCCGGGTTTCCGGCAGTTGCCAGCAAGTGACCAACAGCAATCCGGCGGCCAATACCATCAGTGCACTGAATACCCCGAGATAGCCGAACCCGCTCGCCAGCTGGCCGCCGCTCACCAGTCCCAGCACCGGGCTGAGGGAGAGCGCGATGCCCATCACTGAAAAGACCCGCGCCAGATCGCTGCCCTGATAGCTGTCGCGCAGCATGGTCTGGGTCACCACGGAGCCCACGGCGGCGCCGAAGGCCGCGATGACCCGGGCCAGCAGCAGGGTTTCAAATTGAGTGGCCAGCAATGCCAGCAGAGTGCCGGCGCCATAGGTCATCAGCCCCGCCAGCATGGCGGGACGCCGCCCGACCAGATCGCACAGTCTGCCCCAGCAGACCACGCCCGCCGCAAACGCCAGAAAATAGACCGACAGGGTCTGGGATGCCTGCCCCTCGCTCACCCGAAACTGGCTGGCGATATGGGTCAGCACCGGGCTGTAGATGGTCTCCACTATCTGTGGAAACATCATCAATCCGACCACCAGCCAGAGCGGTGGCAACTTGTTGTTCATGACAAACCTCCTTCACAAGAGGCCGTCATTCTAGAGTGACGCCGATTGTCCGATTACAATAAACAGGACTATAAACATCAATAATCGGACACGTGGCCTTTATTCTTCCCGATCACCCTTTTGACCCGGATCAGCACGACGGCAGCGCCATCGGGATCGCCTCCGCCCTCGGCTGGCACGACTCCGGCCGCCATCAGCACAGGCGCCATCAGCTGCTGTTCGCCCAGGCCGGCTGCATGACCATAGAGCTGGACGATCAGGTCTGCCTGCTGCCGCCGACGCGAGCGGCCTGGTTGCCGGCAGGCCTGCCCCATCGGGTGCTGATGCGTGGGGTGGTGGCATATCGCTCCCTCTACTTCCAGCCGGAGCCCGGCTTGCCGACCGAGATGGCGGTGCTGGCGGTCAACCCGCTGCTGCGGGAGATCATCGAACGAATGGCGATCTGGCCGTGGGACAAGCCGGCTGCGGAGCAGCATTGCACGCTGGCGCTGTTGCAGGAGGAGCTGGCGCAAGCGCCACGGGAATCCTGGCAGTTGCCGCTGCCGTCAGACCCACGTCTGGCCGGCTGGCTGCAGGAAGTGAAGCGGGGCGACACCCTGCCCGAGCGGCTCAACCGGCTGGCCGAACGGGTGGGTGCCAGTGACAAGACCATAGGTCGTATCTTCATGCGAGAAACCGGCATGAGCTACCAGGCCTGGCGCCAGCAGTGGCGACTGTTGCGCGCCATGGAGCTGCTGGCAGAAAGCGAGCCCATCAGCCGGATTGCCGCTGCGCTGGAGTTCTCCAGCGACAGTGCCTTCATCAGCTTCTTCAAGCAACATACGGGACAGACCCCCCTGCGCTATCTCAGCTCTCGGGGTGAGTCGCCACAGCCTGGCTCGCCTCCACCACCAGGGTATCCAGCGCCAGCGGTTTGAGGTTGTGCAGCGCATCCTGCACCACGGCATGGGATGCCTGTTGCAACTCGCTCTGCACATCCTGCTCCAGCTGGGCACTCTCCAGCTCGGGCCGCGGGTTTTCGTTGGCCATCACGTTCAGGCTCAGGGCACTCACAATCAGGGTAGCGATCAGGCTTTTCATCTGGTTTGCTCCGGGATGGTTGAGATGACCAGATAGCTATTCCAATAGTTGTGCCAATCCTCGTGCAATTCATAACATGATGATTTTGTTTAAATTAACTATCTTGCGATACCAAATTGAGTCGCAAAATGCATCCCACCCAGTCATTTTTAAACCAACAGTTGGTGATTTTAACCACGCTTGATTTTTGCACCATGTTCCACGTGGAACGTCCCATCTTTTTGATCGACACCCGCTTTTAAACTGAGCTATGGTGCTACATCCCCGTAACTCAAATCTGGATCTGTCACTGAATGGAATTTTCCTTGTTCGGCGAGAAGTTCACTCGCCACGCCGGCATTACCCAACTCATGGATGACCTCAATCAGGGGCTGACCAATCCGGACGCCATCATGTTGGGTGGCGGCAATCCGGCCCCCATCCCCGCCATGCTGGAGCGCTTTCAGGCCGAGGCCAAAAACCTGCTCGACAACGGCGAGCTGGTCAAAGCGATGGCTAACTACGACGGCCCACAGGGCAAAGACAGGTTCACTAAAGCGCTGGCAGCCCTGCTCAGCAAGGAGCTGGGATGGGATATCTCGGCTCGCAATATCGCCCTGACCAACGGCAGCCAGAATGCCTTCTTCTACCTGTTCAACCTGCTGGCCGGCGAATTTGCCGATGGCCGCAAGAAGAAGGTGCTGTTCCCGCTCGCCCCTGAATACATCGGCTATGCCGACTCGGCGCTGGCCGACGACTACTTCGTGGCCTACAAGCCCACCATCGAGAAGCTGCCCGATGGCCAGTTCAAATACCACGTGGATTTCGAGAGCCTGCAGGTAGGTGACGATATCGGGGTGATCTGCGTCTCCCGCCCGACCAACCCGACCGGCAACGTGCTGACCGACGAAGAGATCGAACACCTCGATCAGATCGCCCGTGACAAGGGAATTCCGCTGCTGATCGACAACGCCTACGGCGTCCCCTTCCCGGGCATCATCTTCAGCGAAGCCAAGCCGTTCTGGAACACCAATACCATCCTCTGCATGAGCCTCTCCAAGCTGGGCCTGCCAGGCACCCGTTGCGGCATCGTCATCGCCGACGAGAAGATCATTCAGGCCATCACCAACCTGAGCGGCATCATCAATCTGGCGCCGGGCAGTCTGGGGCCTGCCATCACCATCCCGATGATTGAGAGCGGCGAGATCATCACCCTCAGCGAACAGGTGGTGAAACCCTTCTATCAGCAAAAGGCAGAGCTGGCGGTGCAGCTGCTGCGCGAAGCGATCCCCGACCCGCGCTTCCACATTCATAAACCGGAAGGCGCCCTCTTCCTCTGGCTCTGGTTTGAAGGCTTGCCGATCCACTGTCAGGAGCTCTATGAGCGCTTGAAGGCGAAGAACCTGCTGATCGTGCCGGGTCACTACTTCTTCCCCGGCATTGATGACCCCGAGTGGCGCCACAGCCAGGAGTGCATTCGCCTCAACTACTCCCAGAGCGAGGAGCTGGTGCGTCGCGGCATCGCCATTCTGGCGGACGAGATCAACACCCTCTATGCTGGTTAATCCAATCCAGCGATACAAAACAGAAAGGCCTGCAGATGCAGGCCTTTGTCATTTATCGCGATCCGGTTTGCTTAGCCGGGCAGCGCCAGCTGCTCGGGTTTACCGATGGGGATTGCGCGGGGCTTGAGCGCCTCCGGCAGTTCGCGGGCCAGATCGATGGTCAGCAGACCATGCTCCAGCTTGGCGCCCTGCACTTCCACGTGCTGGCTCAGCTTGAAGGCGAGCTCGAAGTCACGCTCGGCAATCCCCTGATGGAGGAACTGACGTTCACCGGCCGCGGCCCCTTTACGACCCTTCACCTTGAGGGTGCCGTTTTCGGTCTCCAGCTCCAGCTCTTCGCGCTCGAAGCCAGCCACGGCGACCGTAATGCGATAGCCATCCTGATCGCGCTTTTCAATGTTGTACGGGGGGTAAGCAGCGGTCTTCTGCTCGAACAGACCTTCCAACTCACGGGCCATCCGCTCGAAGCCGACGGCATTGGAATAGAGATGAGAAAAATCGAGGTTACGCATAATCCTATCCTTCTAATAAGCAACAGGTTCAACTCTCCACAGGCCCGTCATCGGCACCCGGGAAATTTTAAAATTTCAGTGAATTCAGGCTATCAGCCGTTGATCTCTATCTTGCGCGGCTTCATCGCCTCGGGCACTTCACGCACCAGCTCAATGTGCAGCAAGCCGTTTTTCAGGTCGGCCCCTTTCACCCGCACATAGTCGGCCAGCTGGAAGCGGCGCTCGAAACCACGTTCGGCGATCCCCTGATAGAGATAGTTGCGCCCGGTATCGGCCTGCTTGTTGCCCTTCACCGTCAACAGATTTTCCTGGAAGCTCAGCTCCAGCTCTTCCTGGGTAAAGCCCGCCACCGCCATGCTGATGCGGTAGTCGTTGTCACCCAGTTGCTCGATGTTGTAGGGGGGATAACCGGCATTGCCATTGCTGGCCGCAGATTCAATGAGATTGGCCAGACGATCGAAACCGATGGCAGAACGATAGAGCGGAGAAAAATCGATAGAACGCATAGTATTACCCTCTTGTGAGCGATAACGGATTGTTTGCCCTCCTGATGGACGGGCGTCTGGTCGAAACCTCTGTTGAGCGTTCCGGCCTTGTTACCTATATAGGGGCTCACTTTTTCCTTTCAAGGGGATTTTTTCAAATTTTTTAAATGGCCGTGCCGACCTTTGGCACATCAACCTGTTGGCCCGATAGTGATGATAATCGACCCATGGGCCCCTGATGGCAATGCGCTCCGCACCCCATAATTGGTTGCATATCCACCAGCCAACATGGAGCCATCCCATGAAGATTACCCAGGTTCGCAACGCCACCCTGCTGCTCGACTATGCCGGCACCCGCTTTCTGATCGACCCCATGCTCTCGGCCAAGGGTGCCTTCCCCGGCTTTGAGGGCACCGCCAACAGCCAGCTGCGCAATCCGCTGGTCGAGCTGCCGCTGCCGATCGATGAGCTGGTCGATGTGGACGCCGTTATCGTCACCCATGACCATCCCGACCACTGGGATGATGCCGCCAGAGCGCTAATCCCCAAACATCTGCCGCTCTTGGTACAACATCAGAAAGATGCCGATGCCATTCGTGCCAGTGGCTTTGAGGATGTGCGCCTGCTGAGCGATCAGCCCGAGTTTGCTGGCATTCGCCTGCAACAAACCGGTGGCCAGCACGGCAGCGACCAGTTGATGGCGGTGCTGGGCGAGCGCATGGGAGAAGTGTGCGGTGTGGTCTTCTCCCACCCCGATGAACAGAGCCTCTATCTGGCCGGTGATACCATCTGGCATCCCTCGGTCAAACAAGCCCTGCAACAGCATCAACCCGAGGTCATCATCCTCAACTGTGGCGATGCACAGGTGCCCGGACTCGGTTCCATCATCATGGGCAAGGAGGATGTCGCCGCTGTATATCAGGCCGCACCGCAAGCCACGCTGATCGCCAGCCATATGGAGGCGGTCAACCACGCCGTGCTGTCACGTCAGGAACTTCATACCTATCTGACCGAGCGAGGCATGATGGATCGGGTGCGGATACCGGCGGATGGCGAGGCTCTCTCGCTGTAACTGACTGGGCCATGCCGAACAGCGCGCACGGCCCTTCGGCTTTCACTGCCAAATGCTTATGATGAGAGGTCTGCGCGTAGAGAGGAGCCAACACCATGACCACCCCGATCGTTGCCGTGGTGACCTTCGATCACTTCAGCCCTTTTCACTGCGCCGTCCCCTGCCTCATCTTCGGCGATATTCTGCCGGGCCAGCCGCTGTTCGAGCTCAAGATCTGCTGCGGCGATGGCAACCGCCACGCACACTCGGCACAAGGCTTCACCATTCAGGCCTCCTATGGGCTGGAGGTGCTGGCCGAGGCGGAGATCATCGTCATCCCCTTCTGGCACGACCCGGCAGCACGGCCACCCGCAGCGCTGCTCGATGCCCTGATTGCCGCCAGAGCCAGAGGTGCCCGGCTGGTCGGGCTCTGTCTTGGCACCTATGTGCTCGCCTACGCCGGCCTACTTAATGGTCGCAAAGCATCGACCCACTGGGAGTACGAACAGGATTTCTGCCGCCGCTTTCCCTGCGTGCAGCTCGATACCAACGCCCTCTATGCGGAGGACGAAGGGCTGGTCACCTCCGCAGGTACTGCCGCCGGGCTGGACTGCTGCCTCTATCTGGTGCGCCAGTACCACGGCTCGGCCATCGCCAACAAGGTGGCGCGGCGGCTGGTGATCCCACCTCACCGAGAAGGGGGTCAGGCCCAGTTTATCGAGCAGCCGGTGCCCGCCTCCACCCGCGATGTCCGGATGAACCAGTTGCTCGACCACCTGCGTGCCCATCTGGCCGAGCCTCACACCCTGGATTCTCTGGCAGCCCATACCCTGATGAGTCGGCGCACCTTTACCCGCCGTTTTCATCAGGCAACCGGCCTCTCGGTGGGTGAATGGCTGCTGGCGGAGCGGCTCAGGCGCAGTCAGGAGCTGCTGGAGGTGAGCGGCCATTCCATCGATCGCATCGCCGAGCTGGTTGGCTTCAAGAGTGCCACCTCCCTGCGCAATCACTTCCGCGCCCGCTTTGCCATCTCCCCCAGCGAGTGGCGACGATCTTTTCGCGGCAACAATGTCTGATGACATCCTCTATACCCGCTCACTCCGCTATGGCAGGCTAACCAGAGATCCCGAGGAGTCATTCCATGTCCCGTTCCGAACGCCTGCTGACCCTGCTCCAGCTGCTGCGCGGCCACCGTTACGCCATCACTGGCGCGGAGCTGGCCAGCCAGCTTGGCATCTGCCTGCGCACCCTCTATCGGGATATCGCCACCCTGCAGGCACAAGGTGCCCATATCGAAGGCGAACCGGGGATCGGCTATGTGCTGCGTCCCGGCTTCATGCTGCCGCCACTGATGTTCAGTGAAGAGGAGCTGGATGCGCTGGTGCTGGGGTCGCGCTGGGTAGTCGCCCACGGTGACGGAGCCTTGAGTGCATCGGCCAGCAGTGCGCTGGCCAAGATAGAAGCCGTGCTGCCCGCCGGCTATCGCCAGCAGCTCCAGAGCAATGCCCTGCTGATCGGCACCTCCCGCGACGACAGCCTCACCGATGAAGCCCCGCTGCGCAGCGCCATCCGCCAGCAACGCAAGGTGACCCTGATCTATCGCGATCTCAAGGATGAGGCCTCTGAGCGCACCGTCTGGCCCTTTGCCCTCGGCTACTTCGAACAGGTACGGGTACTGGTGGCCTGGTGCGAACTGCGTCAGGGCTTTCGCCACTTTCGGGTGGATCGCATCACCCGGATGCAACCGCAAGATTGCCGCTATCCAAAAAGCAGAGAGAGCCTGCTGAAGGAGTGGCGCGCCACCCAGCAGATCCCGCAGCCGAAATTCATTGCTGACAGAAACTGACAGCAGGTAGCGCCATGCTGACGGGGTCGGCGCTGATGCGCCATCTCATCAGCAAGGAGCATCACCATGTTAGTCCCCCAGTTCACCATCCTCTACGTTACCAATCCGACCCGCAGCGCGCTCTTCTACCGCGAGTTGTTCGGGCGTGAACCGGTGGAGGAGTCACCTACCTTTGCCATGTTCGTATTCGAATCTGGCGCCAGACTGGCACTCTGGTCCAGCGCCACAGTTGAACCTGCCGTGACCCAAACGGCCGGAGCAATGGAGCTGGCCTTCGCCCTCCCCGATGATGATGCCGTCGATCGCCTGTCTGCCGAGTGGCTGGCGCGCGGGGTCCCCCTGATCCAGGCGCCGACCAAGATGGAGTTTGGCTACACCTGCATGGCGCTCGATCCGGATGGCCATCGTCTGCGCCTCTACTGCCCGACCCCCGAACTGGGCTGAGCCGGCACCATCAAGACGGAGCCATGTTTCACGTGGAACGTGCACCTCCTTCGCCAGAAAAACAAAAAGCCGCTCACAGGGAGCGGCTTTTTTATATCGAACTGACAGCGTCGAATTAGACGTCGAGGTTGGCTACGCGCAGGGCGTTGGTCTCGATAAAGTCGCGACGCGGCTCTACTGCATCCCCCATCAGGGTGGAGAAGAGCTGGTCGGCACCGACGGCATCGTCGATGGTGACGCGCAGCATGCGGCGAGCTTCCGGATCCATGGTGGTTTCCCACAGCTGGTCCGGGTTCATCTCGCCCAGCCCTTTGTAGCGCTGGATGTAGATGCCGCGCTTGCCTTCGCCCATCAGCCACTCAACCGCTTCGACGAAGCTGGAGACCGGCTTGACCTTCTCGCCACGCTTGATGTAACCGCCTTCCTCGATCAGGTTGGCGATCTCCTTACCCAGCGAGACCAGCTGACGGTACTCGGAGGATTGCAGGAAGTCGTAGCTGAGCGGATATTCGCGATCGACACCGTGCTGACGTACCACGGCGTGCGGCACGTACAGGCTGCGCTCTTCGTCACGACGAACCTGGATCTGGTACTGGATACCGTGGTTGCTCTCGTTGAGCACGGCTTCCATACCCTGACACCAGGCCAGCAGATCGCTCTCGCTGTTCAGCAGCGCTTCGTTCAACTCCGGCTGATAGATCAGTTGGGTCAGCACGGCTTCCGGCGCACGACGAGACATGCGGGTGATCAGGTGAGTCACCGAGCGGTGCTGGTTGACCAGACGCTCCAGAGCCTCGCCACCGATGGCCGGAGCAGACTCGTTGACGTGCAGAGTGGCACCATCCAGCGCCATGGCGGTCTGGTACTGCAGCAGCGCGTCTTCGTCTTTCAGATACTGCTCCTGCTTGCCCTTCTTCACTTTGTAGAGCGGCGGCTGGGCGATGTAGACGTAGCCGCGTTCGATGATTTCCGGCATCTGACGATAGAAGAAGGTCAGCAGCAGGGTTCGGATGTGCGCACCATCGACGTCCGCATCGGTCATGATGATGATGTTGTGATAACGCAGCTTGTCCGGGTTGTACTCGTCGCGACCGATACCGCAACCCAGTGCGGTGATCAGGGTGCCCACCTCTTGCGAGGAGATCATCTTGTCGAAACGGGCCTTCTCCACGTTCAGGATTTTACCCTTGAGCGGTAGGATGGCCTGGTTTTTACGGTTGCGACCCTGCTTGGCGGAACCGCCAGCAGAGTCCCCTTCCACTATGTAGAGTTCGGAGAGCGCCGGGTCTTTTTCCTGACAGTCAGCCAGCTTGCCGGGCAGACCTGCGATATCCAGCGCGCCTTTGCGGCGGGTCAGTTCGCGGGCTTTGCGGGCCGCTTCACGGGCACGGGCCGCATCGATGATCTTGTTGACCACGATCTTGGCATCGCCCGGGTTTTCCAGCAGGAAGTCGGCCAGTTTCTCACCCATCGCCTGTTCAACGGCGGTCTTCACTTCGGAAGAGACCAGCTTGTCTTTGGTCTGGGAGGAGAACTTGGGATCCGGCACCTTGACGGAGATAACGGCAATCAGACCTTCACGCACGTCGTCGCCACTGGCGGCAGACTTGGCCTTCTTGCTGTAGTCCTCTTTGTCCATATAAGAGTTCAGAGTACGGGTCAGCGCGGTACGGAAGCCAACGAGGTGAGTACCACCATCCCGCTGCGGGATGTTGTTGGTAAAGCAGTAAACCCCTTCCTGATAGGCGTCGTTCCACTGCATCGCCACTTCAACGCCGATACCATCCTGCTCGGTGGTGAAATGGAACACCTTCGGGTGGATCGGGGTCTTGTTCTGGTTCAGGTATTCAACGAACGCCTTGATGCCACCTTCGTAGCAGAAATGCGCCTCACGGCCGTCACGCTCATCCATCAGACGGATGGAAACACCGGAGTTGAGGAAGGAGAGCTCGCGCAGGCGCTTGGCCAGGATCTCGTAGTGGAACAGGGTGTCGCTGAAGATGGTCGGGCTCGGCCAGAAGCGAACTTCAGTACCGGTGCCGGTGCTGTCGCCAATCTGCTTGAGCGGAGCTTGCGGCTCACCCAGATGATAGGTCTGTTCGTAGACGTGGCCGTTACGACGAATGGTCAGCAACAGCTTGTCAGAGAGGGCGTTAACGACGGAGACGCCGACGCCGTGCAGACCACCGGAAACCTTGTAGGAGTTGTCATCGAACTTACCGCCAGCGTGCAGCACGGTCATGATGACTTCGGCAGCGGAGCGGCCCTCTTCCGGGTGAATATCGACCGGAATACCACGGCCGTTATCACGCACGGAGACGGAGCCATCGGAATGGATCTTGACCAGAATATCGGAGCAGTAGCCAGCGAGCGCCTCGTCAATGGAGTTATCGACGACCTCGAACACCATGTGGTGCAGACCCGAGCCATCATCCGTATCGCCGATATACATCCCCGGGCGCTTGCGGACCGCATCCAGGCCCTTCAGCACCTTGATATTCGAGGAGTCGTAAGTATTTTCACTCATAGCTTACTCTCTGCCTTCTCTAACGTTTCGGAGATTTTACCCTGTTCCACGTGGAACAACTTGCAGTCATTCGCATCCATCATGTCTGCGAGCTGACCGGTGTCGATGGCGGTGATAAACACCTGGGACGCACACTGCTTCAGCCTTGCGGCCAGCAAGCGGCGCTTGTCGACATCCAGTTCAGAGGCAAAATCGTCAATTAAAAAAATACAGCCACGGCTGCTATGTTGATTCAAATAGAGCCCTTGGGCCAGTCGCATGGCGCAGACCAGCAACTTCAGCTGACCCCGGGACAAAATATCCTGAGCGGGTACCCCGTTCGCCTTGAGGCGCACATCGGCTTTTTGTGGACCGACACCGGTATAGCCCAGCGCCTGATCCCGCTCAAACCCCGCCTCCAGCAAATCGCCGAGGGGAGTATCTTTCTCCCAGCCCCGGTAAAAGCCGAGACTGATATCGAATTCCGGCAGAAAATCCGCCGTCATCTCCTTGATCAGGGGCGTAATGGCCTGACAATAACTGGCGCGAAACTCGGCCAGCTCACCCCCCAGCCGCACCAGCTCCTGATCCCAGAACGCCAGCTGGCGGTACTGGGTGCTCTGGCGCAACAGCGCATTGCGCTGTTTCAGCAGCCGCCGCACTCGCCCCCACAAGGCAAAGAAGGTCGGCTCCTGATGGAAAACGCCCCAATCGAGCCAGGCGCGGCGAGCCTGAGGCCCGCCAGTCAGCAGGTTGAAGCCATCGGGATGGATCAACTGCACCGGCAACAGCTCCGCCAAATCGGCCAGCCGCTGGGCCTGCGCCCCGGCAATCTTGAGCTGGGTCTCGCCACTCTTGTCTTTGGCAAGACCGATCGGTACCTGACGCCCCTCCAGCTCGCACTGGGCAAACAGGGTAAAGGCCCTCTCCCCCTGGCGGATGACCCGCCCGGTCAAATGAGTGCGAAAGGAGCGCCCCAGACCAAGGTAGTGAATGGCTTCCAGCACGCTGGTCTTGCCGCTGCCATTGCACCCGACCAGAATGTTGAGGCCGGGCGACAGCTTGAGACTGGCTTGCTGGATATTGCGAAAGTCGCTGAGCTGGAGTTTGACCAGGGACACGACTAGATCCGCATCGGCATCACCACGTACTGAGCATCCTGATGTTCAAAATCCTCAATAATGGCACTGCTGATGGAATCGCTCAGGCTAATCCGAATTTGGTCACATTTTAACGTATTCAGCACGTCCAGCACATAAGAGACGTTAAAGCCGATCTCCATCTCGCCAGCGGCATATTGTACGTCAAGCAGCTCTTCGGCTTCTTCCTGTTCCGGGTTGTTGGCGGTGATGCGCAGCAGGTTTTCCTGCAGATTGAGACGCACCCCACGGAATTTCTCGTTGGAGAGGATAGCGGCGCGGGCAAACGCCTGACGCAGATCCTCACGACCGGCGATCAGGGCCTTGTCGCTGTTGCGCGGAATGACGCGGCGCCAGTCCGGGAAGCGGCCATCCACCAGCTTGGAGGTGAAGATGAAGCCGTCGAGGGCTGCACGCAGATTGCTGCGACCGATCTGCAGCCGCACCGGCTTGTCTTCCGCCTCCAGCAGACGCACCAGCTCCAGTACCCCTTTGCGCGGCAGGATAACCTGATGATCGGGCAGCGATTCCCCTACCACCTCGCGGCGGCAGGTGGCCAGACGGTGACCGTCGGTCGCCACGGTACGCAGACCGTGACCTTCGCTCTCGAACAGCATGCCGTTCAGGTAGTAACGCACATCCTGGCTTGCCATGGAAAACTGGGTCGCATCGATCAGCTTCTTCAGCTCCAGCTGGCTGATATCGAACTCGAGCACGGATTCCCAATCCTCGATGTTCGGATACTCGGTCGCCGGCAGGGTCGAGAGGTTGAAGCGGGAGCGACCGGAGCGGATGATCAGGCGCTCGCCTTCGGTATTGAGACGGATCTCGGCGCCTTCCGGCAGACCACGGCAGATATCCAGCAGCTTGCGCGCCGGTACTGTGGTGCGGCCATCTTCACTGGCCCCGTTCAGATAGACCTGACCGATCATCTCTACTTCGAGATCGGTACCGGTCAGTGACAGCAGACCATTGCTGACATCAAGCAGCACGTTGCCGAGGATCGGCAGGGTCGGTCGGCCGCCGAGGGCGCCGGACACCAGTTGCAGAGGACGTAACAGGGCCTCACGGCTAATTTCGAGCTGCATCTGTGCTCTCCGTTGTGATTAGGAGGAAAAGATTCGGATCAGGTTGGAATATTCGCGCTGCATCTGTCCACTCGATTCCGTTATCAGGAAGAAAGGGTACGGATCAGGTTGGAATAGTCCTCCTTGATGTCGTGACTCTCCTCCTTCAGCTGCTCGATCTTGCGGCAGGCATGAAGAACGGTAGTGTGGTCACGGCCACCAAAGGCATCACCTATCTCCGGCAAACTGTGGTTGGTCAGCTCCTTGGCCAACGCCATCGCCAACTGGCGCGGACGGGCAACGGAGCGGGAACGACGCTTGGAGAGCAGATCCGCCAGCTTGATCTTGTAGTACTCCGCCACCGTCTTCTGGATATTGTCGATGGTGACCAGCTTCTCCTGCAGTGCCAACAGGTCGCGCAGCGCTTCGCGCACGAAATCGATGTTGATGGCACGGCCGGTGAAGTTGGCGTTGGCGATCACCCGGTTGAGGGCGCCTTCCAGTTCACGGACGTTGGATCGCAGACGTTTGGCAATGAAGAAGGCCACTTCGTCCGGCAGATGGATCTGGTTCTCGTCTGCCTTGCGCATCAGGATCGCGACACGGGTCTCCAGCTCCGGCGGCTCGATCGCCACGGTCAGGCCCCAGCCGAAGCGGGACTTGAGGCGATCTTCTACACCGTTGATCTCCTTCGGATAGCGATCCGAGGTCAAGATGATCTGCTGGTTACCTTCCAGCAAGGCATTGAAGGTATGGAAGAACTCCTCCTGGGAGCGCTCCTTGTTGGCGAAGAACTGGATGTCATCGATGAGCAGGGCATCGACGCTGCGGTAGTAACGCTTGAACTCTTCAATGGCGTTGTTTTGCAGCGCTTTCACCATGTCCTGAACAAACCGCTCGGAGTGCATATAGATGACTTTGGCATCTTTTTTACTCTCCTTGATGGCATTGCCAACGGCGTGCAGCAGGTGGGTTTTACCCAGGCCGGTGCCGCCATAGAGGAACAGCGGGTTGTAAGCACCACCCGGATTGTCCGCTACCTGACGGGCAGCCGCACGCGCCAACTGGTTGGACTTACCCTCGACGAAATTCTCGAAGGTATAGTTCACGTTGGTGTTGCTCTTGTGGTTCGGCTCGGGCTTGGCTTCAGCCTTGCTTTCCCAGCTCTTCTGCAAGTTATTCACAGGCGCGGCACCCTGTACCGGCGCTCTGGCGACAGCAACAGGATGGGGACGATTGCCTATATCAAAACGCAGGGCGGGGCCGTCGACCCCGCAGAGTTCGTTGATGATGCCGTTAACCCGGATGAGATACTTGTCTCGTACCCAGTCCAGAACAAAGCGATTCGGTGCATACAGGGTCAGAGTATTGTCACTCAACTCCGCTTGAAGCGGCCGGATCCACATGCTGAATTCTGCCGAGGGCAACTCATCTTGCAGCCGGTTAAGGCACTGCTGCCATAGCGAAGCAGTCACTCTAAACTCCTGTCGATTGATTAACTAAAGACCGGCTATTCTACGTTTTTAGCCGCCGGATCTCCAGCCATCGCCCGGTGGATCCAGCAAATAAGATCCTTGACTTTCAAGGATCCAGCGCCTTTGGATCGGATTTCATCCCCAAAGTTACCCACAGCTTGATCCACTGCTGCAACTGGCGGATCTCGTGCTGCACTCCTGTTATTTCATATAACCAAATGTCATTTATTTTTTAAATTTTATTCCAATAACATCAGCGCCAAAGCAGTTATTACAACTACAAATACAAGACATTTAGAGAGAGAAACCCCATGAAAACTTCCATCAAGCTTATTTCCGGCGCAGCCATCCTGCTCGCCACCCTGTCCGGTCAGGCCATCGCCCAGGAGACCATCAAGGTCGGCATGTCTGGCAAATATTTCCCGTTCACTTTCGTCAAGCAGGACAAGCTGCAGGGCTTTGAAGTGGATATGTGGAACCAGATCGGCGAGCGCACCGGCTACAAGGTCGAATTCGTGACCGCCAGCTTCTCCGGCCTGTTCGGCATGCTGGAAACCGGCCGCATCGATACCATCTCCAACCAGATCACCATCACCGACGAGCGCAAGGCGAAGTACGACTTCTCCCAGCCTTACGTCTATGACGGCGCCCAGATTGTGGTACGCAAGGGCAACAGCACCATTCATGGCATCAAGGATCTGGAAGGCAAGAAGGTGGCCGTGAACCTGGGTTCCAACTTTGAAGAGCTGCTGCGCAAGAACGACCCGAACAAGAAGATCGACATCCGCACCTATGACTCCGCCTTCGAGCAGGATGTCGCCCTGGGTCGCATCGATGCCTTCGTGATGGACCGCGTCTCCACCGCCCAGCTGATCAAAGAGTCCAAGCTGCCGCTGCAACAGGCAGGCGCACCGTTCGAGACTATCGAGAACGCCCTGCCCTTCCTGAAGACCCCGGAGAAACAGGCGCTGCTGAAGAAGGTCGATGAGGCCCTGACCGCCATGCGCAAGGATGGCTCACTGCGTCAGATCTCCGAGAAATGGTTCGCGTCCGACATCACCGACAAATAAATGATGGAATTTGACCTCGAATACACGCTGGGGCTGTTTCCCATCCTGCTCAAATACCTGGGCACCACGATGGAAATGGCCCTGTGGGGATTCGTGCTGGCACTCGTACTCTCGCTGGCCCTGGCGATAGTACGGGTGTTTCGCGTCCCCGCGATTCACTGGCTGGCGATGCTCTATATCTCGTTCTTTCGGGGTACACCGCTACTCGTTCAGCTGTTCCTGCTCTACTACGGACTGCCGCAACTGTTCCCGATCTTCGTGGGGATGGATGCCTTTACTGCCGCCATCGTCGGTCTGACCCTGCATTTCGCCGCCTACATGGCCGAGTCGATCCGAGCAGCCATCCTCGGCATTCACAAAAGCCAGATGGAAGCGGCGCTCAGTATCGGCATGAGCCGTTATCAGGCGATGCAGCGGATCATCCTGCCGCAGGCGGCCCGTATCGCCACCCCGTCGCTGATGAACTACTTCATCGACATGATCAAGAGCACCTCGCTGGCCTTCACACTGGGAGTGGCCGAGATCATGGGCAAGGCGCAGATGGAAGCCTCCTCCTCCTTCAAGTTCTTCGAGAGCTTTATGGCGGTGGCGCTGATCTACTGGGTGGTGGTGATCTTCTTTACCCGCTTGCAGCACCTGCTGGAAATTCGTCTCAACCGTGCCTATTAAAGGAGGGCTCTCATGATCAAGCTAACCGGCCTCTCCAAGGCATATCAAGGCAATCAGGTACTCAACGGCATCGATCTGGAGGTCAAAAAGGGGGAAATTGTCGTCATCATAGGCCCCTCCGGCACCGGCAAGTCGACCCTGTTGCGCTGCCTGAACCTGCTGGAGACCCCGGATGCGGGCACCCTGGCCATCGACGATCTCGAGCTCAATCTGGCCAAGGCCAGTGAACAGCAGGCGATCGAGCTGCGCAAGCGGGCCTCCTTCGTGTTCCAGAACTACGCCCTTTTTGCCAACAAGACGGCGCTCGACAACATCGCCGAAGGGCTGATCACCGTCTGGAAGCAGCCAAAAGCTGAAGCCCGCGCCACAGCGCTCGGCATCCTCAAGGACATTGGTCTTGCCGACAAGCAGGATGCCTATCCGGCCTCCCTTTCCGGCGGCCAGCAGCAGCGGGTCGGCATTGGTCGCGCCATGGCGGCACACTCCAAGGTGATCCTGTTTGACGAGCCCACCTCGGCCCTCGATCCCGAGTGGGTCGACGAGGTTTTGGGACTGATGAAAGAGTTGGCCCGCCAGCACCAGACCATGGTGGTGGTTACTCATGAGATTGAATTTGCTCGTGATGTTGCCGATCGGGTGATCTTCATGGAAGGGGGGCGGATCGTCGAGCAGGGCCCGCCGGATCAGATATTGGTCGCTCCCAAGGATCCCCGTACCCGGGAGTTCTTGCGGAAAGTCCTTAAATAGCTCTCTCTTTGGCGGCTTGGCCGCCTTTTTTATTGAGGGATCCCTTGTTTAACCACGGGTTGCCAGTATAATCCGGAGCCCTTGATCCTCTGGATCCTCACGCTCGGCAGTGGCCTTTTCAAGACCATGGCAGGATGAGAGGGAACGGCGGATTGACTAAAAGCCGAACTCTGTTTAGAATTCGGCCTCTTTTGCTAGTCGTCACACGCTATAGCTGGCGCGTCGGCTAAGTGTGACAATCAAAACTGTACAGAAATACGGAATCGAATCATGAAACGTACTTTTCAACCGTCCAACCTGAAGCGCAAGCGCTCTCACGGTTTCCGCGCCCGCATGGCAACTGCCAACGGTCGTAAAGTTCTGGCCGCTCGTCGTGCCAAGGGTCGTGCCCGCCTGGTAGTCTAATGCCTACCCAGCACACCTTCTCTCGGGAGTTACGTCTGTTAACTCCCGAACACTTCAAACGCGTTTTCGCCGAGCCTGTCCGGGCCGCCTCTCCGCAGATAACCCTTCTCGCTTCTCCCAATTCGCTCGAACACCCTCGTCTTGGTCTCGCTGTGCCCAAAAAAGCACTCAAGCGTGCCGTTTGGCGTAATCGTGTCAAACGGGTGGTTCGGGAAAGTTTCCGCCTAAAACAACATCAGCTGCCCGCTATCGACATCGTGGTGATCGCCAAGGCCGGTGTGAAAGAGATGGATAACGAGGAACTGTTCAAGTTACTGGAAAAGCTATGGCGCACCCTGTCACGCCGTTGCAATGGGTAGCTATCAAACTGATACGCCTGTATCAGCTAATCATTAGCCCTCTGCTCGGGCCGCGCTGCCGTTTTACTCCAACTTGTTCCCAATTTGCGATAGAAGCCATCCGACTTCACGGTTTCATAAAAGGCGTTTGGTTAGCCAGCAAACGTCTATTAAAATGCCATCCCTTATCCGAGGGTGGTTATGACCCGGTTCCGCAACCAAAGCGAAGAAACTGAAAACTATGGAATCACAACGCAATCTACTCCTGATCGGTTTGCTGTTCGTGAGCTTTCTGCTCTGGCAACAGTGGGAGTCCGACAAGGCTCCGAAGCCGGCCCCGACGACCGTGGCCCAAACCGAACATTTCGTACCTGAAGCCGGTCAATCCGGTGATATTCCTCAGGTTTCCGAGCAAGCCAATGCGACTGCCGCACGCAAGCTGATCACCGTCTCCTCTGACGTGCTCAAGCTGACCCTGGATACCCAGGGTGGCGACATCGTGTCTGCCGAACTGCTGTCTCACCAACTGGAAGAGGGCAAGGACCAACCGTTCGTGCTGCTGACCAGCAAGCCTGAGCACCTCTATATCGCCCAGAGCGGTCTGGTGGGTCGCAACGGTCCGGACAGTCAGGCCGAAGGTCGTCCTACCTATGAAGCCGCCCAGACCAGCTATCAGCTGGCCGATGGTCAGGATCAAGTCGTCGTTCCGATGACCTGGACCGACAGCAAGGGCGTTGTCTTCACCAAGGAGTTCATCCTCAAGCGTGGCGACTATGCCGTTGGCGTTGATTACAAGATCGACAACAAATCTGCCGAGCCGGTTCAGGTGCAGTTCTATGGTCAGCTGAAGCAGACCGTAGCCACACCGAAGGATCAGGAAGGTCATGCCATGGTAGCCAGCGCTTACCGTGGTGGTGCCTTCTCCACTGAAGATACCCGCTACAAGAAGTACACCTTCGACGAGATGAAGGATGCCGACCTGAACAAGACCACCAAGGGTGGTTGGGTCGCCATGCTGCAACACTACTTCGTCTCTGCCTGGGCACCAAATGCCGGCGATACCAACAGCTTCTACAGCCGTGTGATCCCGGGCAAAGGCCAGGCCATCATCGGTTACAAGGCGCCGCTGGTTGACGTGGCTGCCGGCCAACAGGCTGAAGTGACCAGCAAGCTGTGGGTTGGTCCCAAGCTGCAAGACCAGATGGCCAAGGTGGCTAACCACCTCGACCTGACCGTCGACTACGGCTGGCTGTGGTTCATCGCCCAACCGCTGCACTGGCTGCTGACCGTGTTCCACGGTTTCGTCCAGAACTGGGGTCTGGCCATCATCATGCTGACCCTGCTGGTGCGCGGCATCATGTTCCCGCTGACCAAGGCCCAGTACACCTCCATGGCCAAGATGCGCATGCTGCAACCCAAGATTGCGGCCCTGCGCGAGCGCTTCGGCGACGACCGCCAGAAGATGTCTCAGGGCATGATGGAGCTGTACAAGAAGGAGAAGGTCAACCCGCTGGGTGGCTGCCTGCCGATCCTGGTTCAGATGCCGATCTTCATCGCCCTCTACTGGGCACTGATGGAGTCCGTTGAACTGCGTCACGCGCCGTTTGCCCTGTGGATCACTGACCTGTCAGTGAAGGACCCCTTCTTCGTGCTGCCAATCCTCATGGGTGCCTCCATGTGGTATCTGCAGAAGATGAGCCCGACCACCGTAACCGACCCGATGCAGCAGAAAGTGATGCAGTTCATGCCGATCATCTTCACTTTCATGTTCCTCTGGTTCCCGGCTGGTCTGACTCTCTACTGGCTGGTGAGCAACGTCATCTCCATCATCCAGCAGACCATCATCTATCGTCAGCTGGAGAAGAAAGGACTGCATTCACGCAGCTAATCTTCCCGTGATGACAAAAGAGGCGGCCTTCGGGCCGCCTTTTTTATTACAATGTCTCCCACTACGTTTTCCTATCAGCGAACAAACGAGCCAAGCAAGATGACAACAGATACGATCGTGGCCCAGGCCACCGCGCCAGGCCGTGGTGGCGTCGGCATAGTCCGGGTCTCCGGCCCCGCCGCCGAACAGGTCGCCGGAATAGTGCTCGGCAAGCTCCCGCGGGTGCGCTACGCCGAATATCTGCCGTTCAAGGATGAGCAAGGCCAGGTACTGGATCAGGGCATCGCCCTGCTGTTCAAAGCCCCCAACAGCTTCACCGGCGAGGATGTGCTGGAGCTGCAGGGCCACGGCGGTCCCGTCATCATGGACATGCTGATCCGCCGCATTCTGAAAATCGATGGCATCCGCCCTGCCCGCCCCGGCGAGTTCAGCGAGCGCGCCTTCATCAACGACAAGCTGGATCTGGCCCAGGCCGAAGCCATCGCCGATCTGATCGAAGCCTCCAGCGAACAGGCCGCCCGCAGCGCCATGCACTCCCTGCAGGGGCAGTTCTCCAGTAAAATCCAGCAACTGGTGGAGAGCCTGATCCGGCTGCGCATCTATGTGGAAGCGGCCATCGACTTCCCGGACGAGGAGATCGATTTCCTCTCCGATGGCAAGGTGGCGGGCGATCTCTACGCCATCATGTCCGAGTTGGACGACGTGCGTGGTGAAGCCAAGCAGGGCGCCCTGCTGCGGGAAGGGATGAAGGTGGTGATCGCCGGTCGTCCCAACGCCGGCAAATCGAGCCTGCTCAATGCCCTGGCGGGGCGCGAGTCGGCCATCGTCACCGAGATTGCCGGTACCACCCGCGACGTGCTGCGCGAGCACATCCATCTCGATGGCATGCCACTGCACATCATCGACACCGCCGGTTTGCGCGACACTCAGGACAAGGTGGAGCAGATCGGTATCGAGCGCGCCTGGGCAGAGATCGAACAGGCAGACCGAGTGCTGTTTATGGTGGATGGCACCACTACGGATGCGGTTGACCCGCGGGAGATCTGGCCGGAATTTGTTGATCGGTTGCCAAAAAATATCGGCCTCACCGTCATTCGCAACAAGGCCGACCTGACCGGCGAGGATCTGGCACCGAGCCAGGAGCAGGGCCATGCCGTCTATCGCATCTCCGCCAAGACCGAACTGGGGCTGCCCGCCCTGCGCGAGCACCTGAAAGCCTGCATGGGCTTCCAGGGCAACACCGAAGGGGGCTTTATGGCCCGTCGCCGCCATCTGGATGCGCTGGAGCGCGCCGCCGAGCGCCTGCTGGTGGCCAAGGAGCAGCTGGAAGTGTTCGTGGCCGGTGAGCTGGTGGCCGAAGAGCTGCGCCTGGCGCAGGAGTCCCTCTCCGAGATCACCGGCGAATTCAGCTCCGACGATCTGCTGGGCCGTATCTTCTCCAGCTTCTGCATCGGCAAGTAATGTGGTGAAAAATCAGCAATAAAAAGCAGCCAGTGAGAACATAAGGCATTGTAAATATTGGACTTTGTTTTTTACTGGCTATTCTTGCCTGATCTTGTTTCGTGAGAATTTACCCCGAGAGTACCCCGAAGTAACCTCTCGGGGTACTCTCGGGGGACAATTATGAAGATCAGCATCGAATTCCGCGAACCTGACGCCGAAGGCAAGCGCGCTCTGCGCTTAACCTATTACGCCGGCTCCTACCTTGAACCAACCACGGGCATCCGCAAGCACAAACGCAGCAGAGAGCCCCTAGATCTCTTCTTGTACGACAAGCCGCGTACACCAGCACAGCGACTCCACAACAAAGAAACCCAGCGAGCAGCCGAAGCCATCCGCGCCAAGCGACTCTTCGAGTACGAGACTGGTAAACACCATCTGGATTTCTCGAACGCCTACAAGGCCAGCTTCTTCGAGTACTTCCAAGAGGTTACAGACCAAAAAGCGGCAGGCAGCAAGAGCAACCACTCCATCTGGATATCAGCCCTCAAGCATTTACGCCAGTACCATAAGCTGCCGGAGCTGACTTTCGAGGAAGTAGATCAGCTGTTCCTGGAGGGTTTTCGGCATTACCTGATGCACAAAGCCCGAACCAAAAGCGGCACACCACTGAGCCGCAACACCCAGAGTGCCTATTTCAACAAGTTAAGGGCGGCCCTGAACCAGGCTGAGCAGGAACGGCTGCTACCGGATAATCCGGTACGACGAGTCAAAGCTATCCAGGGGGAGAAGAACAAACGGGTTTATCTGACCGAAGACGAGGTACGAGCCCTGGCCCAGGCCGAGTGCCGCTACGACGTTCTTAAGCGCGCCTTTCTGTTCTCTTGTTGCACTGGCTTGCGCTGGTCCGACATTCACAAGCTGACCTGGGCCGAGCTGGAGCCCTTCTATAGCCATTACCGTATCGTCTTCACCCAGAAAAAGACCAGCGGCCTGCAATACCTAGATTTGAATGACATGGCGATGCAGCTGATGGGGCGCCCAGGCAAGGCAACAGAGCGGATCTTCAAGGGCCTCAAGTACTCGGCTTGGCACAACATGGAGCTCACCCGGTGGGCGTTGCTGGCGGGTATAACCAAGAAGGTAACCTTCCACAGCGCGCGTCATACCTTCGCCGTCATCCAGCTTAACCGCGGCGTCGATATCTATGCCCTCTCCCGCTTGCTGGGGCACAGTGAGCTGAGAACTACCGAGATCTACGCCGACATTCTTGAATCGCGGCGCCGAGATGCCATGCTCGATTTCCCCAATGTCTTGGGGTGATAGAAGCACCCTCGACGAGATCATGGCCAGGAAGAGCCAACAAATAGGCCAGCGCAACTATGCGCTGGCCTAGATTATCTTAGATAATATAGATCGGATTTCAGGATCGCCCTGCAGCCCAAGCGGTAACTGGGTTTCACTGAATTGGCTTGTGACCGTTATCGTGATAGTGCAGGCCGGCCGATGGTAAAGCGCCCCTTGGCATGTTCGCAGATAGACCAGCCCAAAGCAGTCAGCTCATCCAATGCCTTACGAACTCGTGATTGCCGCTTGCGATGGGTGGCCGTGCTGACCTCATCGGGAAAGGCATAAGCGACCAAGGTGTCTAACTGCACTGCCCTTTTCTGACCACAATCCACCCAGGCACATAGCCGCTGATGCAACAACCGAGCGATGCTGCCATTCAAGTGCCGAACTTCTGTCATGTCGATACGAACATGGCGACCATTACCCATAATGGCATAGGTCAGCAAGGGATTAAGCGCCAAAAAAAGTCCATCAGTCTGAGTGTCACTGACATAGTTCGCCAATAAGCGAAAGCCGCTACGCTGGCCAGCCACCTTTGCGATCACCGACACCTTCCACAATCGCTCGATACAGCAACGTACAGTATTGGTATCCCGAGGATTGGCGTATCCAACCTCCTTGGCCAGTTTGCGCAGGCTGCTTCTGACCACCAATACCCTTTGCTGGTTGGCAGCCCAACGAAGATCCAGAAGATCTCGCAATATCGCCCCAGTTTCGCTCACCGCAACTGGCTCAATCTCGTTACTTTGTGACTCAAGTCCAGCCAGGGCAACCAACCCCTGAAGCACACGGAGGTCATCTGCACCCAGCGGCTCAGGCCCGGAGAACTCGATCTGATTGCCACCACCGAAACGGTAAATCACCTCCAGCTTGTCACGGCGGCGTTGGCCATGCGAGATCGCCCTAAACAACCCGGGTGCAAGACAGTGCATATGGTCATGCCTAGCATGGGTCAATTCAAAGCAAGACACGTTTGCCTCCCGCTCGGCGTGTTACGCCCAACCTAGCGGGAGCGGGATACAGCACGCCACCGTCCCCCCGCACCAACCAGCACTCCGGTAGTGGCGGCCCATAATTACTTTTGCTTACCCCAAACCGCACGTGAAGCTTGCTCTTCTCTGCCGATACACCCAGCTGCTGCGCCTCTTTCTTGGTCATAGTGGCGAGGTAGCCCTGCCAGCGCACATTGTCTACCAGCACCGACGAACCACGGCTTGCCTGCTGCAGATCGCCAACTTCTTGGAATACTGCGGATTTGCTGGTGTGGTGTACAAACAACACAGCGCATCCCAGCCTCATGGCCAGCCGCTCCAACTGACCCAGTACCTGCATCATGGCACAGGCCGCGTTCTCGTCGGCATCGTGGAAGCGCCTCAAAGTATCGATGACAATCAACCTCACCCCTTCAGCCCATATAGCAATCGCTTCCCACCAATGGCTATCCAGCACATTCGGACTGGAGCCCTGCAGCGGTATAAGACGAAGGTTTCGTTCGACGTTGGCACGAAGTTCAGCATCAAGACCTCCGCCCAAGGCAAACAAGCGCTGGTGCAGTACAGGCCAAGGGTCCTCAGCAGGCAGGTAGAGCACGGTTCCCCTGCCCAGCTTGCCAAGTCCAATCCAATCCGGCCCACCGGCGATCTGCATTGCCAGTTGCAATGCCAACATCGATTTGCCCACCCCTCCCGGTGACACCAACGCACCAACGCAGCCAACAGGCAGCCCCGGGAGGACAAAATCGAGGGGTTTCGGAGGTTCAATAAAAGCCGACCGGAGATCCTGGGGGCAGAGAGATGTAATCAGATCCTGTGTCATACCCACCTCACAACCGCCCATGGCTAGCTTGCCGCACACGCTTGGTTACATGCTCAGTGAGTTCGGCGTCTGGTGAAATGCGGTGGGAGAGCAGCCAGTCCAGCAGCTCAACGCGCTTGAAGTAGATCTTTTTGCCTTGTGGCTTGTAATGCGGCAGACGCTTTTCACTGGTCAGCCGGTACACATAGCAGACAGAAACCCCCAGCAACTCAGCGCACTCCTCGGCAGAAAGCACCTCTTTTTGCGCCTGTCCTTGCTGGATTACCAACTGCTTAAGCTCATAAAGCTCTTTCAGGATTGCCCCATTCGGATCACTGAAAACTGACGAATTTTGTTCGCGCATGCAGATTGTCTCCTAGTTACAAACATCAGCATGCAAGAGCGTACCGGGGACCTAACGAAATCCAGACCGCTGTAAGTGCCCGTTTTGGGCACTTACAGCGTTTTCTGGAAAATTTTCGGATGTGAAATTTAAGATGGAAACAGGAAGGGGGGTTGGTAGAGCCAAATGACATTTTGGCGAGAGACCGCCAGTAAAGTCATCAGGCTCCACTAGGTTGGCGATCCCAAGCCAACCACAGGCTCAGCGATGGTTCATTTCTTTGATCCAATCAGCCACGCTATCAGGGTCGGCAAGCAGCTGGGCGAGCGGCAGATGATTGGAGCACAAGGCGAGCTGGCCGCACTCCTCACTTTGCTTCCAATCCGGTTGATGAAGGGGCCAAGGCACCGGGCGCCACAGCTCATCGAAATGCTTGTCGCTATCTTCCAGACAACGGAACAGACTCACTTCAACAATGGCTTGGCCATCAAGTTGCAGAGGGTCTGGCTGGCCTTTTACCCCTGCCCGCAGCACTGAGGTATGGCGAAAATCGCTATCAATGTAAAGGCGGAAAGCCAGAGTGATATCGTTCTTTTCGGCCGTATCGCCACCCCAATCACGGTAACAATGGGTAGAAGCAAACAGTGGCAGATAGTCCCATGCCCAACTGCTGGATGGGCGGGTTCCCGAGCGGCAGGGGCGGCTATTTTCGCTGGGCTCCCAATACCAGAACTCGGCGTCCAGCGCCTGACTGGCGATCTGATCGAATAGCGGCAGGATACGCTGGTAGAAACCGGCGGCGAGTCGGTGGGCTTTTTGCAGTTGGGTAACCAGCTGGGTGGTCTGTTCAAGATCGTGTTGCATGACGGCATCCTTAGCCAAAGTCAGTGATTCAAAAAAGAGAAATCGGGGCGAGAGAGGTGCAATGTCCCGGCATAGTCGAGCAGAGCAGCCCAACCAGTAGGTTCAGCCGGTAGGGGAGTTTCCCGCTCAGACATCACCCCGCAATCCAGGTCCAGCAGCCCTGCGTAGGCAAACAGCGGCGCCCATTCAGGCACCACCGGGGCCATGCCAAACAGCTCAAACGCCTGCAGCCACTCATCGCGAATGGCGCGATCCTGACGGCAGGATTCAAACTCGGAGGCAGTTTGCAGATAGCGGCGCAGTGGCTCCCATTCACGCAAGGTCATCTGGACAAAGCGTGCGGGCAGCTCTGGGCGAATCAGCGGGGCGACAGGGATATTACCAAGCGCAACGTAATATAGCCGGTCTTCATAGTCATCAAACTCGGCTTCGCTGACCACAGCATTGACCTGTGCCAGCCACTGCTCCCGATACTGGTCACCACCGAACGGGGGCTTCACCTCGATAACCACCAGTGCGTCGTCAAAGTGGAGCAACACATCGGGCTCGACATAACGGCGATCCTGCAGCGATGCCAGTTTTGGCCACAGCTCCAGCCGGTGAAAGGTGGCCAGGTCTAGCGGATTGTCACCGAGTAGAAAGTGCAGCAAGGCACGCAGAGCACCGTCAGAGAGGTGGGGCAGACGGCCAAAGAAAGTGGCAGTTAGCAGATCTTCGCTGCCTTTAAACAGGTCGCGCCAGCGCAGGGATTCCCCTTCCCGCTCGATACGCCCAGCCTTGCCATGCAGGATTGCATGTAGCATCGCAACTCCTTGTAATATTGATATTTCAAGCAGGCTCTCACGTAGCTGAAGAGCCTTTGAGATCCTGCTTTAATACCCACTCGACTAACACCCTATCCGTCACAAAATGGGGCAAAAATGTTTGACTGAAAGAGGGCGTATCTTTAAGGTTGCCAGCAACATGACCCCGGCCGCTTGGTTGCTATGCAACTTACGCTGGGGTTGTTGTTTGACGGTTTTTGGCCTGCCAGCGTGGTTTGCTTATCGGTGATATCACGGCCAGCCCATCATCGGATGGATGGCCCGTCAAACCTCAATATCCCCTTGTATTGCTAGACCTTTTCAATCTGGTAGCCCAACTGTGTCATACCCTGCAGCAACAGTTCGGTATCGGTTCCCCACTGGTTGGAGATGGCGATCTGCTCGATGGCAGCTCAATCAGGTTACCCTCGCCTAAATGCCAGCGATTAAGGTTTTTTCCGGGATCTGGTCAACCGGCGTTACCTTTCTGGCCAAATCAAGTTGCGCCTGATAGGCAATGATCTCGGCCATGAGCACTCTTCCGGTCGGGGGACAATATTGCTCAAAATTCTCTCATAAAATCAGCCGGGTGTTATTGATTTCAGACTCATAAAACAACATGGGGAGCAGCTCTTGATGGCATGCCTTCGGGTCAAGGAAACGTCTGGCAATGGCATAACTAGGCCGTAGTGAATGATTGTTGAAGGGCATCGCTTGAGTTAGTCCCATAGCAAGTCAGCCGGTTTGGCTCTCGCTGAATGCAGAGGCTAAGATTCCAGATAGATAGGAATCTGCCCCCATCAATTCCAGCACACCGGGTTTTCCCACTCACCTCAGACAGAGTGGCCAACATTCCAGAGCGAAAAACAGCACGAACATTCCAGATAGATGGGAAGGCCCCTATCAATGTTCCAAGTGCTCGTTCTGAAGCGGCATTCCACTATCTGGAATATCCGCACCAAGATTCCAGATAGATAGTTATGTGGAAAGGAATTGGACAGAGATTGGCCGGGGATAAGGGCGCTGATTCCACTGGTCAATAAGCCACTGGATTCCAGTATTCCAACTTTGTCACGAGCGAACAAAATCAACATTTTCAATAAGTTGATTGAAAACCAATGCCTTCGGTGCCATGCTGAAATTATGTTCAGTGGTGGAGTAACACGATGGATGCGTTCAGCTGGGGGATGTTAGGCTTGCTGGCCTTCTTCACGCTTGTCTTCGTGTGGAGTCTGTATAGCTACAAAATGCACAAAAAAGAGCGACACCATGAAACCGATCGCTGATATCGCCCTCATGGCGGTGGTTGCGCTGGGCTTGATGGCACTTGGCGACACGGTGTTTGCATGGCTGCTGATCTGCCTGCCACCGGTTTACTGGTGCTGGCCAATACTGGCCTGGGCCACCAGGCGCCCCATCACGGCCTGGTTGCAGTTAATGGCTCTTGCAGCCCTCACCTGCTGGCACTGGCCCGCCGGGCTGTTCACAGCGCTGAGCATCGCCCTTATCTGGACAGCGAAAACCCTCAAGACAACCCCACGTCCACAGCGCAAGGGTGGGCCGGTCATCAAAAATTACTACTTCTGGAGCTAACTGCGTGTCTCCTTGGCCACACTGGCGATAAGGTACCTTGAGCAGCCAAGCATCTCCTGGATCGCGGAATAACTATGGCCTGTCACCAACAGCCTGGCGATGTGCTGACGCTTCTTTTCATCTTTCTGGCGACCGCGATATTTCCCCTCATCCCTGGCCTTGGCAATACCCTGCTTCTGCCTGCGTCGGCGATCTTCGTAGTCTTTGCGAGCGACGGCTGCCAGCATATCCAGCAGCATGCCATTTACAGCCAGCAAGATGGCGCTGGTGAACTCGGAACGACTGTCCCCCTGTAATGCCACCCAGGAAGTCGGAAGTTCAGGAGAAACGATGGAGAGCTGTTTCTGGGCCAACAACTGCTTCAGTGTTTGCCAATCTGTCTGATTGAGACGGGCCAGACGATCAATCTGCTCTACCAGCACAATGTCACGATCTGCAGCGTCGCGGATCAGCCTCATAAGCTCAGGCCTGTCCAGCGTCGCCCCCGACTCATTCTCTACATAGAAACTGGCAATCTGATGGCCATGCTCAGCAGCAAAACCAATCAGCAGCTCTCGTGCCCGCTCAGCATCCTGTTCCACAGTCGATGCACGTAAATACGCCCGTATGAACACTGAACCCCCATCAGTCTGTTTAAAGTGGTTCCGAACTATTGGTTCAATATAAGTGGTTTCAATATGATTTTCGAGAGGGTATTAAGTGGTTTATATGGGGTATACCTTTTTGAAACCACAGCATGATGCTCAAAACACGACCTTTCGATAGTCTTTTGATCTGACAGCACAAACTTTAAGTGTGATTCGTCATCACAAAATCGCTTTTCAGTTTTCTTTGCGTATTTAAGCTGCGTTGTTAACGATTTCAGGTTTGCTGGATAGGATGCCCAAGCACCTCATACAACATGTAATTAGGACATGGCCATTTTCAAGTGCCCGGTTGCAAGCGACTAGTCAGGCCAGCAATCCTTGCCGACCGGGATGAAGCGGGACTGATAAACGATCAGCTTCTGGTTCCCTGCTTGGCCGATTCTCGGGTTCTTGTAGGTCTCGCCAGGCAACAGGTATTTGCTGTCTGCCTCGCTGTCCGGCTGCTCACAGCCTTGCTTGACCATGAATTCGAAGTAGGTGTTGCCGGTATTGGTGATGCTCGCCTCGACCAAGTTTAGCTGATATTCAAAACGTACCCGCCGTGGGCGAACCACCAGAATCGATTGCAGTGCCACTTTCATCTCTTGAGTCCCTGTCACGTCACTAACTTCTTGCGTTGCCAGCTGAGCGGTGGGAGATTCAATGAAGGTCAGCCAATAATATCGCTCCTGATGGTCCTCCAAGCCCTTGTAGAAGACTTTGACATTCTGCTGTTGTCCGGCAGATAGAACAAAGCGTTTTGGTGAATATAGAAGTTCCCCCGCAGGCATATCTATCGCTTGGCCGCTGGTCGTGGGATTCGTGATTTTTTTAACCTTAACCTCATATACCTTAGTGGTCGTATTGTTATTGGTGACTGTTTTAGCCAAAAAGTCATCCGAGGAAGCCATTACGGTTGTGGCCGTTCCGATGTCTATGGCAAATGTTGGCCAAGAAAAGGCTACGAACGTCAGCACTTTGAATCGCATCCATACCATCTGTTTACTTCCACACGCTTTTTATACTGATAGTACCACTTTGATACACTTCTCCTTCCCATGCTTCCCCTTCAATGGTCTCGAATACCTGATTGGATCTGAGGTCAAATAGCAAGCTGATATCATAGAAGCGAATCGCCCCTGTAACATTATCAGACTCTTGCCAAGGGATGGAGGAACGACTTTCGATAATGTTATACGGCCTAAGATCTAATGGAGTGCCATCACAGCTAACTTGGATAGATATGTTCTTTGATGAGCCAATACGGTTAGTGAAGAGTATTCTGGCTGGAATTGGAACTGCCAACGTCTGATTAACATTGTTAGGGGGATAGAATGTGCAGTTTTTTTCGTATGGTGACCCTAAGTCCTGTCTGACAGATACTTCCAATGACTCCGATGGTACGCTGGCTGATTCAGTAATAAAATATTCAAATTCGAGTTTATCACGGCCCACTGTACCGATTTTGACTGGTTGGCTTAACCCATCTTTTTCTCTGATAGCCACGGACATCTGCCTGCTGGTAAAGTTAACATCAGCAGATCCTTTTATTTCATAAAATCCGCTACCAGGATGAAGGTCATTACTCACAATCAATCTAAACATGTCGACAAGGCTTCTCGGAGGAGGAATTTTAGAAATTTGCCCTATCATATTATTTGACAAGAAGACATAAACAGAATCTGATTTCATTAACTGGCTAAATGGCATCTTGGAACCCTGTTTATACCAAACTCCCTTATCCGTGCTTATTTGAAAGTCACTCTGTGAGAGGTATGTCAATCTACTATCTTTAATGCTTGGAGTGAGTGATAACATATCGATATCTATGGATGATGCAAGAGTGAACTCATGCGTCAGGAAGCGACATGCTACACCATAATTTCCTTCAACTATTAGTGCTTCACACTCTCGAGAGCTAGGTGAAACATAAAACTCTCCACTACTTGAGATCATTACATCAATAGAGAGAGGAATATTGTATAGACGAAGATGCCCCTCTTTAATGAAGGTGACGCTTTTTTTATGCCAACGGTTGTTATCCGCGACAGCATTACTGTGGGTAGTGCAGTCAACCCCATAGAATAAACTGACGGTCCAACAGTAGTTTATATTAGTAGTGAATTGATTTCCTACAGACATTCCTTTTAGATAATTCATATACCCTTGGCTTATTCTAGGGTTTATCAAGCGAGCACTGCTATCATGAGTGACTAGACGAAAACCATTATTTTTAATTGAAGTGTTGTTTGCTTCAAAGATAGATGACTGGCAGCCACTCTGATATTTCCAACAGTGTAATCCTAGGTAAGGGGAGTTAACGATAGGATTATCCTCCCATATTTCTATATTGTAAATATAACCCCAAGGCATACCGGGAACTGTTCTATCTTCACCATCAGAAACATAAGACAGTCCACCGTGATCAGGATGAGTGGTAAAGTTACTTGAACCTGTGACTCTAGCTCCACTTGACAGAGCACCAATATAAATATTATCTCTGTCCTCTATACTGATAAACTTACTTTGTGTTGGTGGAAGAATAGTCACATTGATAGCATTTACTATTGGCGATATAAGTAATGTTAAAAGAAAAAATAGACTTAGTTGCTTTATTCTCATTTTGATACCTGTGTAATGTAATCATCTCATCGCGTAACTTTCTAGGCCTCTACATAGAACATCACCTACCCAGGCAGCCCCTGTATGACTTGAAAGGTCCATATTCGCTTCGCAATATTTATCGCCATGTTTAAATGTTAATGTAGGATGATTTTTATCCACATCCAAGGAAAATTCACCGGCGGTATTTGTCATGGCTGTACCGATATGGTTGTCGATACGGGCGTTGACCAGCGGGCTACCGTCCTCGGCTCGTATCACACCAAAGACGGTGACCATCTCTTTGATTGAGCTGCTTGCATCCAAGGTGGCCACGTTGCCGGGAAACAGGGTGTAGTGCTGCTTGCCGGTATTGATATCGTAGCTGTCCTTGCCCGTCTTGCTGTTGAGCAGTTCCACCTCGTACTCCTGATAGGGTGGGAGTGCTAGGAATGTCTGTTCCCCTTGCAGGGGGTAGTCCTGACCGTTGACCTTGGCGAGCATCTGGCCTTCGCGATCGATCCCGGTATTGATAATCACGCCGGCCCCTGAGGCGCTGCGGCTCGAGGCGACCAGTGACTCTTCCGTGTTAACTAGAGCGCCGCGCGCAATCAGGTTGCCATTTATGTCGCCACCGTGGCCGCGGCCCAGCGTCATGGTGCCGCCGATGACCCTGTTCTCGAACCCTAGTGTGCCTGAGAGCGCCATATTGTGTTCATCACTGCCGTGCACCATACGCGAGACATTGAACGAGGCCAGATTGATGACACCGTCCATGCGTTTCTGGTAGTTGACGTTGGCCGTGGTCTCGCCCTGCTCGTTGCTGCTCATGCCAAAGCTGAACAGGTTGTCGAACGGGATCGAGTAATCCAGCGTGATGCTCTTGTTATTGAATCCGTTGAGCGTACCGCTGTCATTCTGCAGGCTGGCGCGCATCGATAGGTTTCCGTATCTGCCGGCATAAAGGTGTTGGTAGTAATCGGCATAGTTGCGATCGCTATTCATATGGCGGTCGCGCAGGGTGTTGAAGGTGAGCTGGCCGAGACCGCTGACCCAGCCCCCCAGATTGAGCGTGATGCCGGCAGAGTAGAGCTCGGTTTCACTCCCACCCAGGGCATCACCTGCGTTCAATTTTTCCTGGCTGACCCAGAGGGAGGCATTGTCATGGGCCTGCAGGGTGAGGCTGGATACGAATCGCCACGATTGGTCGGAGGCCAGCATGCTTTGCAACTGGGCACTGATACGATCGGTTGCCTGCCACTTTGCACGCGCTTCGCCTACCGCTGCATCCTTGAAGGTATAGGTTGTGGTGGCCAGCTCCAGAGTATCCAGCGAACGCGCTAGCGATACCCCCAACAGCGGCGAATCACCGTTGTTCTGGGCGTCTTCCATCATGCCTCCCCACCATTGCCATCCCCACTCCTGAGTAAAGCCCAGACTGCCGCCCAACTTGGTAACACGCTGGGTCGTGGTGCTGGCCAGCTGTCCATCTACATAGACTTCGACTGTGACATTGTAGATGCCACTGGGGAAAGCCGAGGTGTCGATATTTTGGTTGCCGATAGCCAGGTTCTGGAGGCTGATCAGGCGATCCTCACGGTACACCCTGACCTCGCCATTAGCAGGCATGAAGACTTGTACCGGGGTCGTCGACGCGTCGACGTTCTGTTTACGTGACATGGCCTGGTTGCCATACGATGCCCCATAAATGCGGCCAGCACTCAAGCCGGTCACCACCCCCAGAGTCTGCAGATCCCAGGCCGAGACCATGCCGGCTGCAATGCGGCGATCGTCCAGATCTCGTTCGTACATGACACGATAGATATCACCGCTCTGTTCAGGTTCGCCAAGATTGTAGAGGGATGCGTCCAGCGCCACGTGATGAGCCCCCAGCCCGATGGTGCTGTCCAGTTGCAGGAAGCTGGAGTCACTATGACCGCTTTGCCGATTGTTGTTGAAGGAGTAGCCGAGATTGTAGCGATGCACCCCGGTCAAGGTGTCGACAGTCGGAGTCAAGGTCACCCGGTTGTCCGGTTGCCTGGCTTGACCGAATGCTTCGCGTGAGACTTGAATCGTCAGCAACATGGACACCAGGTCAAGCTGCATACTGGCATTGGCATCTATCTGTAAGCGACCCTCGGCAGAAAACGTGCGTTTCTGTTCACTGGCGAGCATGGCGGTAAGCTGATCGTTGAGCAGACCTTGTTGCTGGCCAACACCGAAATCGATGTGCAGCAGGTGCAGCTTGCCGTCCTGCAGCAGTAGGGTGGCATTGCCGATCGGGTTATCGGTCAGGGTGTCTAGCCGGTTTTTTTTATCCGAGTACTGGAGACGAACTGGAACGACCAGCCCTTCTGCCAGTGCCTGAGCAAAACTGGCCGGAATAATGACGTTGGCGATCTTGAGTGGTGCCGCGTTGTTGGCCGAGGCAGAGATCGCCATCAGCAATGAGAGTGGCAACAAGCAGGTTTTCTTCAAGATATCACGCATATGGTTTCAGATTTCGGCAACACAACACCGCCACGCAACCGAGTGGTGAAGGCAGTACCAGCACAAATGGGTTATTTGACGACGATGAACTCTTGACCGAGCCATAGGCCCAAGTGGCTTTTGGGATTGTGCATATCCACTTTCTTGAAATGACGCTTTTTACCGGGCAAGTCGTAGTAGGTCTCTTTGCA
>NZ_JAAKUJ010000017.1:0-140340 GCF_049175075.1 Aeromonas sp. 600774 | reverse complement strand
AAAAAATGATTTAGATGGGTCGTTAGCTCAGTCGGTAGAGCAGTTGACTTTTAATCAATTGGTCGCTGGTTCGAATCCAGCACGACCCACCATCATTTCAGAATCCCAGGTCGTTTAGCTCAGCTGGGAGAGCACCTCCCTTACAAGGAGGGGGTCACTGGTTCGATCCCAGTAACGACCACCATATTCGCAAGCGAGGCTGAGATATAAGCTTCAGTTGCAGAGAAAGTCCCCATTCAGATGGGGATTTTTTTTTGCCTGAAATTCAGTACTCCCGCTTCTTCTGTTGCCGTTGTGGCGAGCAAAGCACCACCTCTTATTGTGCCACTCTGCCACTCTGCCACTCTGCCACTCTGCCACTCCGATCCTTCTTCATCCTGCTCTTCCGAGATTGTTCGACGGCCACTGACTTCACTCCTGTCCATCGTGATGCTGCTCATATGAACGCCTGTTAAAGCAAACGCCAGCAATAAAAAGGGCAGGCCAAGGCCTGCCCGCACGGATTCGCAAGGTGTTACATGATCCCGCGGATCAGGATCCCGCTGATCAGCAGCGGCGCCACCACGCGCCAGCACCAGAGCAGCGCCAGACGCAGGGTGGGTGACAGGCCCGAAGGGAGAATGGCATCACCCAATCGCCAGCCCAGCAGCAGGGTCAGTACCAGACCAAACAGCGGCATCATCAGGTTGGAGGTCAGATAGTCGAGCAGCTCGAAGATGGTCTTGCCAAACAGGGTCAGATCGTTCCATGGGCCGAACGACAGGCTCACCGGAATGCCGGAGGCCATGATGAGCAGGGTCAGTACCCGGCAGGCTCCACGACGCGACCAGCCCCACTCTTCGGTAGTGAAGCGCACCAAATGCTCCAGCATGGAGATGGAGGAGGAGAGAGCGGCGACCAGCAGCAACAGGAAGAAGATCACCCCCAGCCCCTGACCGAACGGCAGATGACTGAACACGGCAGGCATGGTCATAAAGGTGAGCCCTGGGCCCGCGGTGGGATCGATGCCGGTGGAGGCCAGCGCCGGGAAGATCATCAAGCCTGCCAGCACCGAGATAAGGCTTGCCAGTGTGACCACCCAGACCCCGGAGCGCAGCACCCCTTCGCTATTGGGCAGGTAGGCGCCATAGGTAGTGTGTACCCCGAGCCCGATGGAGAGGGAGAAGAAGGCCAGCCCCAGCGCGTCCAGCACGCTCTGGCCGGTCAGCATGGAGAAGTCCGGCAGCAGCAGCTGGCGCACACCCGCCATGGAGCCCGGCATGGAGAGACCGACCCCCACCAGCAGCAGCATCATGATGAAGAGCGCGGGCATCATCCAGCGCAGTGCCCGCTCCACCCCTTTCTGAATACCCCCCTGCACGAACCACCAAGTCAGGCCCGCGAAGATCAGATGGGTCAGCACCGGCCACCAGGGGTTGCTGACATAGCCGTTGAACAGGGCGGTGAGGGCGCTCCCCTCGCTCAGGTTGAGCTTGCCAGCCATCGCCAGCGCGGCGTAACCCACGGTCCAGCCACCGACCACGCTGTAGAAGCTGTAGATAAAGAAGCCGCAGGCGATCCCCATATACCCCATCCAGCGCCAGTTCGGCCCCACCAGTTTGCGAAAAGCGCCGAGCACCCCGCGCTGGCTATGGCTGCCGAGCAGGGTTTCGCCGACCTGTACCGCTACCCCCAGGGTGAAGCTGAACAGCAGAAACACCAGCAGAAAGGCGCCACCGCCATTGGTGGCGGTCACATAGGGAAACTTCCAGATGGCACCAAGGCCAATCGCTGTGCCTGCTGCGGCCAGCACATGACCGAGACGGGAAGACCACTGAACCTGGCTCATACAACCTCCGGGTAACACGACATCGAAGCAATACTCCTCTGTAGCAATAAACGACAGACAACAAAAAGGCCGCCCGAGGCGACCTTTGCAATGAACATTCAGAAAAACTGTGCGTGCAAGGTCACCTCTCTTGCGAGCTAAAAAATCGACCAAACAGCACGAGGATGGCAGACATGAGGTGGCAACCTGACCAATGAATGAGGGAACAGCCTAAACCATGGAAAGAATAATTGACACATAAAATCAAAAATTTTTTATGTGTGCCGCTGTCACCACTCTGGCTATACGTACAACTCAATGGGGGAAAACCTCGCCGGGCCGTATCTTTTCTACCTTGTGGCTATTTACTGGGCGATAATCGACGTAGCTTCTTCTGGAACTAGTGACCGCTACATGGCGCTGACGGGAACAACGATGAGACAGGATGTCGTATGAGATGGATGGTGCTGCCCTGGTTACTGATCAGCCTGAGTGTGTCGGCGCAGTCCGGATTAACCCTGCTGAGTCACGACTTACCCCCCTTTACCGAATACCGCGATGGCAAGCTTGATGGCTTCGCCATTCGTTTGATTGATGAGGTGCAGGAGGAGCTTGGCACCCGCTATCCGGTGCGGATTTACCCGCTCAAGCGGGCGCTGGCGCTGGCACGGGTCGAGCCCGGCTATGGACTGTTCGTGGTACAGCGGCTCCCGGAGCGGGAGTCCCATTTCAAATGGGTTGGCCCGCTCTTTATCAATCGGGTCTTTATCTATCAGGCGCCGGATAGTCGCCACCCGCTGACCTCGCTGGCACAGCTGCGGGATCTGCCCAGAGTGGGGGTAGTGCTGGGTAATGCCGATGATGTGCGGCTGACCCATGAGGGCTACACCAATCTGGTGCGCTACAAGACGGTCGGGGAGGCGATAGAGCGGCTGATGCTGGGCAAGATCGATGCCTTGCCGATGGCGGAGCTGGTGATGGAGGCCACCCTCGACAAGATGGGGTTATCCCGGCGCAGCATCGTCAGCAGTGGCGTACTGCTCCATCAGGCCGGTCTCTATATCGTCTTCTCCAAGGGAACGGATGATGCCGAGATCACCCGCTGGCAGCATGCCCTGGAGGCCGTCAGAGCCGCACAGGGGCGGGCCGATGAGCCCACCCGCGAAGAGTAACCGTCACACCAGACCGCGAATCAAGATCCCGCCGATCAGCAAGGGGGCAATCCAGCGCCAGCAGTTCATCAGCAGGTGATGCCAATGGCTGGCAATCCCCTGCGGCAACGCCTTGCGCCCCAGTTTCCAGCCCAGCAGCAGCGTCAGCATCAGGCCGAACAGCGGCATCATCAGGTTGGAGGTGACAAAGTCCAGCAACTCGAAAATGGTTTTGCCAAACAGGGTGGCGTGTTGCAGCGGGCCAAACGACAGGCTGACCGGAACACCGCTAATCATGACGAATCCAGTGATGGCGCTGCAGGCCGTGCGGCGGGACCAACCCCAGGTCTCGCACAGGAAGCACTGCAAATGCTCCAGCAGGGAGATGGCCGAGGAGAGCGCCGCAAAGACCAGCAGGGCGAAGAAGATCACCTCAAGCACCTGACCGAATGGCAGCAGCTGAAACACCGCCGGCATGGTCATAAAGGTGAGGCCGGGGCCGGATGCCGGGTCGATACCGGTCGAGGCCAGCACCGGGAAAATCATCAGCCCCGCCAGTACCGCCACCATGCTGGCCAGCAGCACCACCCAGAGGCTGGAGCGGCCAACCCCTTCGCTGGTCGGCAGATAGGCGCCGTAGGTGGTGTGGATGCCAAGACCGATTGAGAGGGAGAAGAAGGCCAGCCCCATGGCATCGAGCACGCCAGACATCCCCAGCTTGCTGAAGTCGGGCATCAGGAAGTGACGTACCCCCGCCATCGCATTGGGCAGGGTGAGGCCAAAGGCGACCAGCATCAGGATCATCAGGAACAGGGCTGGCATCATCCAGCGCAGGGTGCGCTCCACCCCTTTCTGAATGCCGCCTTGCACCACCATCCAGGTGAGGGCGGCAAACAGCAGGTGGGTGAGGATTGGCCAGACGTCGCCGCTGACATAGTCATTGAAGCGGGCGGTGAGGGCTGCTGCATCACCATAGTTGAGATCGCCGGAGATGGCCATGCCGGTATAACCCAGGGTCCAGCCGCCCACCACGCTGTAGAAGCAGTAGATGAGCAGGGTAGAGATCACCCCCATTACCCCAACCCAGCGCCACTGTTTGCCGAGCAGATCGGAGAAGGCACCGACTACCCCGCGGCGACTCATGCTGCCGAGCAGGGTCTCCCCCATCAGTACCGCCACCCCCAGGGTGAAGCTGAACAGCAGAAAGACCAGCAGGAAGGCGCCGCCACCGTTGACTGCGGTGACATAGGGGAATTTCCAGATTGCGCCGATACCGACCGCGGAACCCGCTGCGGCGAGGATGTAGCCGAGTCGGGATGACCATTGGGACTGCTTCATAAGAACTCCAATCGAGCGCCCCTTGGCAGGGGCAGAATGGCGCTCATGTTACGGAGGTCACGGCGCAATCACTACGACGGTTATCAGGTGTAAATGCGATTTGTTGGCATGAATGGCTAATTTAATTCTGTTTTTTGCCCAATCCTGCCACCAAATAAAAACCGGAGCGAGATTGCTCCGGTTTGGTCTCTGACAACTGCTCGTCGGTGGACTAGATCACTCCGAGCTCCCGCAGCCGCTCCATCAGGTAGCTGTGGGCGGTATGACGCTCGGAGAGCACCACATCCGGGCGCGGATGGAGGAACAGCGGCAGCGAGATACGCGACTTGGCGGCATTGCCACCAGTCGGGTTGATGACGCGGTGAGTGGTGGAAGGGTAGTAGCCGCGAGAGGCCTCCTGCAGCATGTCGCCGATATTGATGATGAGGGTGCCAAAGTCACACGGCACATCCATCCATTCGCCGTCGGAACCCTTCACCTGCAGCCCCGGCTCGTTGGCGGCGGGCAGAATGGTAAGCAGGTTGATATCCTCGTGGGCGGCGGCGCGGATGGCGCCCGGCTCCTCGGTGCCATCGAACGGCGGATAGTGCAGCACCCGCAGCAGGGTCTTCTGGCTCTCTTCGATCATCGAGGAGAGGGGGCAGCTGTAGTTGGCGGCGATATCGGCCGGGGTATACTGCTCCACCCAGCCCAGCAGCTCGGCGGCCAGACCGTTGGCCAGACGATAGTACTCCATCGCCTGCTCTTTCAGCTCTTGTGGTATCTGGCCCCAGGGGTAGATGTGGAAGTACTCCTTGATGTCTTTCTGGCTATGGCCCTTGGCCACCTCGGAGACCGACGGCGGGAAGTAGCCATCTTGAGTCTCGCGGTTGAACAGGAAATCCTGCTTCTGCTCGCTCATGAAGAAGCGATACCAGTTGTCGTAGATGGACTGCACCAGCTCTTTCGGAATGGGGTGGTTGGTCAACACGCCAAAGCCGGTGGTTCGCAGGGATTCGGTGAAGCGTTGGGCCGCATCGGGTGAGCGGTAATCGACGGTCAGGACTTTCATTGTTTTTGTTGCGCGCCAGTTAAAAGATGGCGCAGTTTACCTTGCACCTGATAACAAGGAAAGCGGGTTGGCCACCCCGTCTGGCACGGCGTTGAATAGTGACAAAAACATCAAATAAACCGCGCCAGACCGCACGGGAGCGCATCCCTTGTTATGGCCTTTTATCCTCTCTAGAATGCCGCTCACTATCTTTTCCGGAGTCTGTTCATGTCCCCCAAAATCCTGTTGCTGACCCTGCCGGTATTGCTGGCGGGATGCAGTGCCCTGTCAGAAGATGAGTGCCGTACCATGAGTTGGTACAACCTGGGTTATCAGGATGGATCGGAAGGCAAAACCCGTCAGGCGACCCGCGACTACGTTTCTTCTTGCAGTGAATATGGCCTCAAAGTGGATGAAGCCGAGTGGAAACGGGGCTACGACAAGGGGCTGGAGCTCTACTGCATTCCCGAGCTGGCTTACAGCAAGGGCAAGGAGGGGCAGGCTTATCTGGGGGTATGCCCCAATGACGCCAGCTTCCTCAAGCAGTATCAGCGTGGCTACGAAGAGTACAAACTGGCTGCTCGCCTGCGGGAGATCAGCGACGAGCTGGAGCGTACCGAGCGGGATATCGATACGCTGGAGCGCAACATCCGCAACGAAACCAACACGGAACAGCGCGACTACTACCGCGCCAAGCGCGATCGGGCCATTCGCCACTACGAATCCCTGCGCCGGGAGTACAACCGTCTGCGCTATCCGGATCGGGTGATCCAGTTCTCCTTCGGCGGTTAATCCCTCTCTTCATGGCCAGCCCGTGTTCTGGCCATGTTGCATCCTGTCAGATCAGGGCAGTACCCAGCGCTGCAGCGCCAGTGCGATACCATCTTCGTTGTGGTCGGCCGTGACCCGATGGGCATGGCTCTGGATCTGCGGGGCCGCATTGCCCATGGCCACCGCCAGCCCAACTTGCTCGAACATGCTGATGTCGTTGTTGTTGTCCCCAAACGCCACCACCTGCTCCATCGCAATCCCTTCGCTGGCGGCCCACTGGGCAAGCCGGTTGCCCTTGCTGCAACCGGGCTGTACCAGCTCCACCGCATAGGGGGCCGCCCAGTCGCGGGTAAAGGGCATCTGCTCGACCACCTCGCCCATAAAGGTGTGCAGGCGCGCCGGATCCTGATTGAACAGCTCCAGTTTCCAGACCGGGTTGTCGAGCCAGCCTGCCAGCTCCTCGACCGGGTGGAGGGCGATCTTGAGGTGGTCCGGCTGATTGGCCGACCAGTGGCGGATGCGGGTGACATGCTCTTCACAGCCGATGTAGCCAATGCCCTCGCTCAGGTGGAACAGGGCGCCCATCTGCTGAGCTTCGACCGCGGCCAGCAGCTCGGTAAGCGGGGCGGTAGCCAGCGGGTCGCCGCTGAGGATCCCGTTCTGCACCGGATCATAGAGATAGGCGCCGTTGCTGCAGATGAGGGGAGTATCGAGGGCCAGCTCGTGGTGAAAGGGGCGCGCCGTCATATAGTGGCGCCCCGTGACCAGCAGCACCTTGATGCCGTGGGCGCGGGCCTGCGCCAGTGCTGCCCGAGTGGCCGACGAGATCTTGTGATCACGGGTCAGCAGGGTGCCATCCATATCGAGCGCGATGGCCTTGTACTCACTCATAGCTCCTCCGGAGATGCGAACGGTGGGTGGTGGCTGCAGCCATCCATATCACTCCACCGTCATGGGATGAGCAATAAACTCCCAAAACCATCAATGCCATGCAAGGGTTCCGTGCCGTCGAGCGGCAAGGTTGTGATCGGGAGCGGGGTTATGGGATAACCAGCTAGCACTAAAAACAACAAAGCAGGCGCCGGGATGCCTGCTTTGTTGCCTTCGGGGAGGGGGTTCTCTCGTTCCAGCCCGTCGTTTCCCGATAAGGTAAGACGGCTGATGGGGCTCTTGACCCGGTAAGGTCCTTCACCGCAGAGACCCGGTCAGGTATCTGCTTTGCCACCGGAAGATGTAACCATAGTATCCCTCCCGTGCTGGTGAGTGGTTGCAAAGTAACCACTTATTTCGGTTGTTTTTGCAATAGTTCACCCTTAATCTAGAAAAAGTAGATTAGTCATTGCAACGAGGAAGGGTAAATGCTGAAACTTGATCGCATAGACAGACATATTCTCGAGCTGATGCAGGAGAATGGCCGCATCAGTAATCTGGAGCTGGCCGAGCTGGTGGGGCTCTCGCCGTCCCCCTGCTCCCGCCGGGTCAAGGCGCTGGAGGATGCCGGTCTCATCGACACCCACGTTACTCTGCTCAACGCCCGCCAGCTTGGCCTCACCCTCACCGCCTACATTCACATTTCCATGGACAGACACACGCCGGAGCGGTTCGAAAACTTCGATCGCGCCATCAGCGAGTTGCCCGAAGTGCTGGAGTGTGACCTCATCACCGGCAATGATGCCGACTACCAGCTCAAGGTGGTGGTGCGCGACATGGAGCACTACCAGCACTTCCTGCTGGACAAGCTGACCCATATTCCGGGGGTGACCGGTGTGCGCTCCAGCTTCGTGCTGCGCCGCATCAAGCACAAGACGGCGCTGCCTCTCAACCATCTGGGTTGAGGCTGCGCAAACCGCTTAATAGAAACAGAAAGAGGAGGCCACTGGCCTCCTCTTTTGCTATTCGCTCTTGGTTGTTCGGTAGTGGTTATCGGGTCTGGATTAGCTGTCGCGGTGACGGGGAATGGCGACTGCTGTGGTCAGACGCTGACCTGGCTGATGTCTTCCACCTGCAGCAGCCAGCCGCTCTGCTCCTGCTGCGGTTCGCCGCTGACCCGCAGCCGCTCGCCGGTCGGCACCCACTGCCCCTCGGGCAGGGAGACCAGCAGACTCTCGCTGCCGTTGTCGAACAGCCAGCGATCTTCGCCAAGCGATTCAATCAGATAACCTTCCATCTCCACTCTGGACTCGGCTTGCCAGGATGGCGCAACGGAATCACGGCTCTCGATGAAATCCCCCTGAACACCAAAACTGGCTAGCCCCCACAGAATGGAGAGCCCGACGATGGATGTTTGCATCTTGTCTCTCCTCTTTTGGAACTGTAGGGCCAGTATGGGAACAGAAAACTGAGCGCACCATGAACAAGGTGGCAAAGTGCTGGCGAGATCGCGAAAAAATCCGGCCAATTGGCCGGCAGTGTCATTTTATGGTGCCTGGATCACACTATTTGGCGGCTTCTTCTGCCATCCGTTCAGCTCTTGGCTTATTCGTCCACATGGCTACCCCGCGATGATCCCCACAGATCCCCTCTGCCACCACGGCGCGAACCCGGGTGCCATCTTTGCAAATGGCCTGCCAGGCGTCGGCATCATCAATGGCGAGCGAGTTGGGGGGCGGCGTGGTTTGGCAAGCCGTGAGCAGCAGAGCGCACAGGGGGAGCAATTTTTTCATGGCGGACTCCTCGGGGTAATGGGGGACTGAGAGGATGGGGATGGCCTCTCCATCAGGGCTTCACTCCCCAGCATCAGTGATAACCGGTTAAGGGGCAAGGGGAGGGGTCACCGACAGGCGCAGGTGCCGTGCAGTTGGGGCTTGCCCTGTGCCCTCCTTGGGCCTAAGGTGGGGCCGTTTTATTGCCTGATTGAAGGAGCGTTTTCATGTCCACTCTCTATCCCCGCGTCGGGGTCGGCGTCATCCTGACCAACGCCCAAGGCCAGGTGCTGCTTGGCAAACGCAAGGGAAGCCATGCCCCCTACTGGTCGATCCCGGGTGGTCATCTGGAGTTGGGGGAGAGTTTCGAGTCGGCGGCGATCCGCGAGGTGGCCGAGGAGACAGGACTTGAGATCCATGGGCCCGAGGTGGTGGCGGTGACCAACAATCTGGAGACCTGGCGCGAGAGCGGGTTGCACTATATCTCGGTGACACTGTACGCCCAGGCCGATGGCGAACCGCAACTGCTGGAGCCGGAGAAGTGCGAAGGCTGGGTCTGGTGCGATCCGCGCGCGTTGCCCGAGCCCCATTTCGACGCCAGCCGTCAGTCCATCGCCTGCTGGCTGGCGGGACGCTGCTATCTGCCGGGTGATGTGCCCATGGTGTCGGCCCAATCAGTCTGATTGTCATAAAACGATCATCGCGCTGTCATAATATCTCCTCTCCATCGGGAGAAGAGGGATGAGGGAGAAGAGCGTGGGACAGGTATTTATTCAGTTTTTATGGCTGGGATGCATCAGCTTTGGTGGTCCGGCCGCTCATATCGGCTATTTCCAGCGTACCTTCGTCCAGCGGCTCGGCTGGCTGACACAGGCCGAATTTGCCCGCTTGCTGGCGCTGTGCCAACTGCTGCCGGGGCCCGCCTCCAGCCAGCTTGGTTTCGCCATCGGTCGTCATCGCGCCGGTCTGGGCGGGGCGCTCTCTGCTTTTATTGGCTTCACGCTGCCCTCATTTCTTCTGCTACTGGCGGCTGCGATCGGCATCGGCCAGCTGGGCAGCAATCTGTGGCTCGATGCGGCGCTGCATGGCCTTAAACTGCTGGCGCTTATCGTGGTGGCCGATGCGGTGCTCACCATGAGTCGTCAGTTCTGTGCCACGGGAATGACCCAAGGGATTATGGTGGTGACCGCTGCTGCACTCTGGTGGCAGCCCGGTCTGCTGACTCAACTGTTGATGCTGGCGGGAGCGGCGCTGATCTGCGCCCGCAGCCAGCGCGGGGCGGGCAGTGTGCCAGCCTCCGCCGAGCTGCCTTCTGCCGCCAGCAGTCAGCCTCATTGGCCTACCCTGCTGATGTTTGGCATCCTTTTTATCGGTCTGCCGCTGCTCGGTAGCCCGCTTGGCCAGCTGGTTGCCGACTTCTATCGCGCCGGTAGTCTGGTGTTTGGCGGTGGCCATGTGGTGTTGCCGCTACTGCAAGAGAGCGTGGGACACACTCTCAACGAGCAGCAGTTTCTGACCGGTTACAGCCTGGCCCAGTTGGTGCCGGGCCCCATGTTTACCCTTGCCACCTATCTTGGCGCCCAGCTGCAACCCGAAATGCCGCTGATCGGGGCCCTGTTGGCGACCATGGCGCTGTTTGTGCCCGGTTTTCTGCTGCTCTGGGCGGTGGGCCCCTGCTGGCAACAGTGGCTGGCCCGGCCCCGTCTGGCGGGGGCCGTCACCGGAATCAACGCCGCCGTGGTGGGCTTGTTGTTGGCGGCCCTCTATCAGCCGGTGTGGCAGAGTGCGGTGCTGGCGCCGACCGATCTTGCGCTGGCGGCCATAGGCTTTTATCTGCTGCGGGTGTTGAAGTTGCCGGTGCCGGCCATCGCGGCCCTGTTGGTGATGGCTGCTATCCTGCTGGCGTGAAGCCGGTGAAATCCCGATAAAAAAACGGCGCCTCCATAACGGAGGCGCCGTTTTTATTGCAATGGGTAAACCGTTCAGACCTCGGGTTCGAAATCCAGACTCAGGCTGTTGACGCAGTAGCGCTGGCCGGTCTCGGTCGGTCCATCGGGGAAGACGTGACCGAGGTGAGAGCCGCACTGGCGGCAGGTGATCTCCACCCGCTTCATGCCGTGGCTGTTGTCCTCGGTGTACTCCACCGTCCCCTCGATGGCCTTGTCGAACGAGGGCCAGCCGCAGCCGGAGTCAAACTTCGCTCCTGAGTGAAACAGCACGCTCTTGCAGCAGACACAGAGGTAGTCGCCGCTCTTGCGATTGTGGAGCAGGGCGCCGCTGTAGGGGCGCTCGGTGCCCTTCTCCCAGCAGACGTGAAACTGCTCGGCGGTCAGTTTGCTGCGCCACTGTTCCGGATTGTTACTGCTCATACCGACTCCTTGCCATCCATACCGGAGCCCAGCATAGCGGCTCCGTAAAGCTGACTCCAGCATGCCTGTTATGGTTTGCCTGTATCTGTGATCGAGGTGGCAACCATCTCCTCACCGGATGCAGGGAGAATTTCCTGCTGCGGTGGCTGGGCATCCTCCGCCGTGCTGGCCAGCGCCACCCGCTCCAGCAGTTTGAGGGAGTGGGCCCGGCCGACCGCCACCTGCCGTTTGATATCATCAGGCAGGAAGGGGAGGCCATCGTTGGTGGCGGTGTCGATGGTCTGGATCCACTCCAGCCCTTCCCCCGGAGGCGGCAGGCGGAACTGGATGTCATAATCGCTGGCGTTGAACAGCACGTACCAGCGCTCGCCGACACAGCTGATCATGCCGATATCCATGGCGAACGCCTGCCCCATGGGGGCGTGCCAATCCTGATCGGTGAGTTGGTGGCCGTCCGGGTGATACCAGTTGACCTGATGGCAGCTGGACGGTGTGCCATTCCAGCTGTCGTCGCTCAGTTGCAGGTTGGAGAAGACGCAGGACTCCGCCCGCAGCGCCATCATCTGCTGGGTGAAGGCGAACAGCCGCTCATCCTCCGGTCGCCACTGCCAGTTGACCCAGCTGATCTGGTTGTCCTGACAGTAGGCGTTGTTGTTGCCAAGCTGGCTGCGGCCCATCTCGTCGCCGGCGAGGAAGTGGGGAGTACCTTGGGAGAGCAGCAGGGTGGCAATCAGATTGCGCTTCTGCTGCTGGCGCAGGCTGTTGACCCGCGGATCCAGGGTCGGCCCCTCTACCCCGTGGTTATAGGAGAGGTTGTTGCCGTGGCCGTCCCGATTGTCTTCACCGTTGGCCTGATTGTGGCGCTGGTTGTAGGAGACCAGATCCTCCAGGGTGAAACCGTCGTGATAGCAGAGGTAGTTGACGCTGGTGTGGGGGGAGCGCCAGTTCTTCGGGAAGATATCCCGCGACCCCACCAGACGGGTGGCAAAGTCCCCCATCTTGCCCGCATCACCGCGCCAGAAGGCGCGCACCGTATCGCGATAGCGGTCATTGATCTCCTGCCACTGGCTCGGGAATTGACCCAGCCGGTAGCCGAAGGGGCCGATATCCCAGGGTTCGGCGATGAGCTTGACCTGTGACAGCACAGGGTCGGCCATCACGGCCTTGAAGAAGGCGCCCATGGGCTCGAACTCTCCCGCTTCCCGCGCCAGCGTCACCGCCAGATCGAAACGGAAGCCGTCCACCTGCATCTCGGTGACCCAGTAACGCAGAGCATCGAGCACCAGTCGCAGGGTGTTGGGGTGATCCAGATTGACGCTGTTGCCACAGCCGGTCACGTTGGCGTGACGGGTGTAGTCCGGGCCGTGGGGGCCTGCTTCGAAGGCGTAGTAACCGGCGTTGTCAAAGCCCTTGAACGAGAGGGTAGGGCCGTCGAAGCCAGAGGCGGCAGTGTGGTTGTAGACCACATCCAGGATCACCTCGAGCCCGGCCCGGTGCAGCTCGCGCACCATGGTCTTGAACTCGGTCACTGCCTCGTCGGCCCTGGTGCTGTAACGCGGCTCCGGGGCGAAGAAGGCGATGGGGTTGTAGCCCCAGTAGTTGGTCAGTCCCAGCTGTTCCAGTCGCGGTTCCGACATGAAGGCGGCCACCGGCATCAGCTGCACCGAGGTGATGCCGAGGCTCTTCATGTGCTCGATGACCAGCGGGTGACTGATGCCAAGGTAGGTGCCCTGCAGCGCTTTGGGGATCCCCGGGTGCTGCTTGGTAAAGCCCTTGACGTGTGTCTCGTAGATAATGGTGCGGGCCGGACTGATCCCGGGTTTGCCAACCCCTTGCCAGTCAAAACTGTCATCCACCACCACCGACTTGGCAATCATCCCGGCACTGTCCCCCTCATAGAGGGCTTCATCCCAGTAGGTGGGACGACTGAGCGCCTTGGCGTAGGGGTCGATCAGCAGTTTTTGCGGATCGAACAGCATCCCCTCCTGCGGGGTGCCATAGACCCGATAGCCGTAGCGCTGACCGGCCTTTACACCGCGCACGTAGCCAAAGCGATATTGGCCACGGCGGCCGGGCAACTCCAGCCGCATCAGCTCCTGCTCCTGCTCGTCGTACAGGCAGATCTCCACCTTGTCCGACTGGGGGGCCCAGACGCAGAAGTGGCAACCGTTCTCGTCAAGGCGGGCCCCCAGCGGGTGGCCCACCCCTTTTTCCATTACAAGCATCAAGACTCCTGTTTGATAAACAAGGTCGCCAGCGGCGGCAGATCCAGCACTATGCTGTGTGCCATCCCCTGCCAGGGGGTCGGCTCGGCAGCGAACACCAGACCTACATCATAGTTACTGCCCCAGTAATACTCGCTGTCGGTGTTGAGCACCACCCGATAGTGGCCCGCCGCAGGGACGCCGATCCGATATTCGATGCGGGGCACCGGGGTGAAGTTGCAAGCCACCACAATAGCCTGCTTGCCCTCTTTGTCCGCCCGCAGCCAAGCAAAGATACTGTTGTCTGCATCGTTGTGATCCAGCCAGCGGAAGCCGGTCTGCTCATAATCGGCCTGATACAAGGCAGGCTCATGACGGTAGAGGTGGTTGAGATCGTGGATCAGCCGCTGCTGACCGGCATGCTTGGGATATTGCAGCAGATGCCATGGCAGCTGGGCGTCGTGGTTCCACTCGTTGCTCTGAGCGATTTCGGTGCCCATGAAATTGAGCTTCTTGCCCGGGTGGGCGTACATGAAGCCCATATAGGCCCGCAGGTTGGCAGCCTGCTGCCACTCGTCACCGGGCATCTTGTAGAGCATGGAGTGCTTGCCGTGCACCACCTCGTCGTGGGAGAGCGACAGGATGAAGTTCTCGTCATAGTGGTAAACCATGGAGAAGGTCATGTCATTGTGGTGGTAGCGGCGGTGGATCGGCTCTTTCTGCATATAGGTGAGGGTGTCGTGCATCCAGCCCATATTCCACTTGAAGCCAAAGCCGAGGCCGCCGAGGAAGGTGGGGCGGGAGACACCGGCAAAGGCGGTGGACTCTTCGGCTATGGTCATGGCGTGGGGATACTTGCCATAGACCTCCTCGTTGGTCCACTTGAGCAGGCTGATCGCCTCGTAGTTGTGGTTGCCGCCATCGACGTTCGGTACCCACTCACCAGCGTTGCGGGAGTAATCGAGATAGAGCATGGAGGCAACCGCATCCACCCGCAGGCCGTCGATGTGGAACTTGTCGAGCCAGAACAGGGCGCTCGCTACCAGGAATTGGCGCACTGTGTCGCGGCCGAAGTCATAGATGTAGGAGTTCCAGTCCGGGTGCCAGCCACGGCGCGGATCCTCGTACTCGTAGAGCGGGGTGCCATCGAAACGGGCCAGGCCGTGGGCATCGGACGGGAAGTGGGCGGGCACCCAGTCCAGAATGATGCCGATGCCGGCCTGGTGACACTGGTCGACGAAGTATTTGAAGTCATCGGCGGTGCCGTAGCGGCTGGTGGGGGAGAACATGCCCACCGGCTGGTAGCCCCAGGAGCCGCTGAAGGGGTGCTCGGAGACCGGCAGCAGCTCGATGTGGGTGTACTCCATCTCCTTGACGTAGGCGACCAGCTCCACTGCCAGTTCACGCCAGCTCAGGCTGTCGCCATTGGGGTGGCGTTTCCAGGAGCCGACGTGCAGCTCATAGATGGAGAGCGGCTGCTCGCGCTTGTCGTTGTGCTGGCTGGCAATCCACTCGGCATCATGCCACTGGTACTGGGCGTGGTCATAGACCACGGAGGCGAACGACGGATACTGCTCGCAGTAGAAACCGACAGGGTCGCTCTTGTGGGGCAGCCGGTTGCCCATGGGGTCCTTGAGCTCGAACTTGTAGCGATCCCCAGCCTTGAGGCCCGGCACAAACAGCACCCAGTGACCGCACAGGCTACGCTGCATCGGGTGGCGGCGGCCATCCCAGAAGTTGAAATCGCCGATGAGGCTCACGGCGGTGGCGCTCGGCGCATAGACCGCGAAACGCACCCCCTCCACCTGCTGGCCAAGATGCTCCACGGTGCGCAGCTGGGCGCCAAGGGTGTGATAGAGGTTTTCCGGCTGGGCGGTCAGTTCGGCCAGGCCTGCCCAGGCGGCATCCTGAAACTGATAGGGGTCGATGACCTCGGTGGTGGCATCTTGGTAGCTGGCGATCAGCTGATAGGGGAAGGAGTTTTTGCGGCGGGTGAAAACAGTTTCAAAAAGACCCGATTCATCGGTGGGCGCCAGGGTGGCAACGACTTTGCCCGACTTGAGATCCTTGACGCGAACTTCGAGGGCATCAGGCAACCAGGCGGTCAGTTTGAGGCCGGGTCCATCCGGATTGGCCTGCAGGCCTAAGTGAGAGAAGGGATCGGAACAGCGGGCAGCAACCAAACGTTCAACGAGCATCGAGATTTCCTTTCATGACAGAGCATCCACTCCGGCCGAAGCCGGAGTGGATTTAGGTGAGTGCGCTGTGGTAGACAGCGTCTCAACGACTGGCCTCATCACGGGCTTGGCTCATCTTGCCAGCCAGTGCCTTGAGTGCCTCATTGGCAAAAATATCTTCCAGATCAGCGGAGAGCTTGCGGCGCCAGTTGGGGTATTCGTAACTGGTGCCCGGTACGTTGACCGGCTTGTCCATCTCCAGCCAGTCTTCCAGCTGGGTACTGAATAGGGCGCAGCTGCCGCGGGACATGTGGATCTGCAGACCGTGGTTGAGTTCGGTGTTCATGCCGACCCAGTTCACGTCATGACTGATGTTGTCAGAGATGACCTTGTGGGCATGCAAGCTGTCGAGGATCCGCTGTTTGGCCTGGTGGCGATCAGCATACAGAGTCTTCAAAACATCTTCATCCGGATACAGCCCCAGTTGACGACCGAGCGCCAGGTCGTCGCAATGCCAGAAGCCCTTGAGGGTCGGCATGTCGTGGGTGGTCAGGGCCGACATCGCCTGCTCGGTGTAGTGCGCCGGAGAGATAAAGCCGCCATCTTCCTTGGAGCGCTCGAAGAAGAACACCTTGTAGGAGTGGACGCCGTTCTCTTTCAGAGTCACGTCGATCCCCTCCGGCACGGTGCCCAGATCCTCGCCGATCAGCAGGCACTGATTACGGTGGGATTCGAGGGCCAGAATGCCCAGCAGATCGTTGACCGGATAGTAGATGTAGGCGCCCTTGGCGGCGGACGCTCCGGGCGGTACCCACCACAGGCGCAGCAAGGCCATCACGTGGTCGATGCGCAGAGCGCCACAGGAGCGCATGTTGGCACGGAACAAGTCCACCATCGGCTGGTAGGCCGCTTCAAACAGCTTGTTCGGGTTCATCGGGGGCAGGCCCCAGTTCTGACCAAGCGGGCCGAGGATATCGGGCGGCGCACCGACCGAGGCTTTCGGGCAGTAGAGATCCTGGTTGGCCCAGATCTCGGTGGAGCCTTCGGAGACGCCCACTGCCAGATCCCGGTAGATCCCCATCACCATGCCGGCAGCCTTGGCACGGGCATCGGCTTGCGCCAGCTGCTCGTCGGCCAGGAACTGCAGATAGAGGTAGAAGTTGACATCTTGCGGGTGCGCGGCCATCCAGGCGGCAACGGCAGGATTGTGGTAGTCGCGCAGCTCCTGCGGCCATACCGGCCAGCCCCAGGCATTTTCGCCTTTGGCATAGAAGTGGGCCTGCAGGGCATCAAATGCTGCCTGCTGTTGCAGGCTGTCGCCACCGGCGGCCACGAAGGCATCAAAGGCGGCCTGACGCTCGGCGCTCAGGGTGGCTTCATCGAACACCTGACGCAGCATGCCGAGTTTGGTCTGGATCACGCCGGTGTAATCGACGTTCTCTTTGGCGCGCAGATCGGCCAGATGTTGCTGGAAGGCAGGGCTTGCCACTTCCGCCTTTAGGCGAGCGCTCTGCTGGAATTCGGGCACCGCTTCTACATTGATATAGGCCACGTTGAGCCAGCGACGGGAAGAGGGGCTGTAGGGACTGGCGCTCTCCGGATTAGCCGGATAGAGGGCGTGGATAGGGTTGAGGCCGACGAAGTGGGCACCCCAGGCGGCCGCTTTCTCGACCAGCTGGCCCAGATCGCTGAAATCACCGATACCCCAGTTGTGGCGGCTGCGCAGGCAGTAGAGCTGCACGCTCGGACCCCATACCTTGCGGCCATCGGCAATCGGCGCCTGTTTGTAGCAGGCCTTGGGGGCGACGATGAGGCGCATGGTGGCCAGTGGTTCGTCATTGCCCTCTTCCAGCAACACCAGCTGGTGATAACCCAGCTCCGGGGCCATATCCAGAGTGACACGATAGGCCTGGCACTCCATCTCTTCAAATTCGGCCACGCCGACCAGCTCACCCTCGATGGGGGTGAATTGACCGGACAGCACCGCACCCTGCTCCTGCTGGAGCTGCCAGGTGAGGGCGTCGTTGACGAATTCGATGGGGAGGCGAACCTCAAGGGTAACGGCGTCGCCGGTGCGAACCACCATCACAGGATCCAGCGCCCGCAGCCAGTGCTGGCGATGCTCCTCTTCCAGCTGCTGCACCAGTGCGGCCTCGTCATCGACGCGGTAGCCCATGGCGCCCAGCATGGCGGCCTTGCTCTCTTCTGATACCTGGGCCGGGTGGCCCCAGGCATCGACATACTCGCTGGCGATACCTTTTGCGGCAGCCAGCTGTTCAATCAGGGTGGTCATAGTTTGAGAATTCCCGCTGTGGATTCTATCTATACTATTTTGTTTGATTTTTATGGGGTGGTACTTGAACAGTGGCTCTTTGGCCATGCTAAACCGCGCACATTTTTACATATCTCTGTGAATGGTTGTGTGACCGAGTAGGCACTATTGTTGATATCTGCGCGATGCCACGACCTGGCACTTTTTTCGTCAAAACGTGGTAATCAGTTACATAAACAGAAAATTAATTTCACAGTTTTTCATGATATAGCGCAATTTCAGACAGAATGTTGGTTGACTCACCGGAGAGTTCTAGTAAATTTACAAGCGGAATTTTCTTTGACTACTGAACAGTTAGGTAACTAAATATGACTATCAAAGTAGGTATTAACGGTTTTGGCCGTATCGGTCGTTTCGTATTCCGTCTGGCTTGCGAGCGTGCAGACATCGAAGTTGTTGGTATCAACGACCTGATCGATGTTGACTACATGGCTTACATGCTGAAGTACGATTCAACTCACGGTCGTTTCAACGGTACCGTTGAAGTTAAAGACGGCAACCTGGTTGTAAACGGCAAAACCGTACGTGTTACCGCTGAGCGTGACCCGGCCAACCTGAAGTGGGGCGAAATCGGTGTTGACGTTGTTGCTGAAGCTACCGGTCTGTTCCTGACCGACGAGACTGCTCGTAAGCACATCGCTGCTGGTGCCAAGAAAGTTGTTCTGACTGGCCCGTCCAAAGACGCTACCCCGATGTTCGTAATGGGTGTTAACGACTCTACCTACGCTGGCCAGGACATCGTTTCCAACGCTTCCTGCACCACCAACTGCCTGGCCCCGATCGCCAAGGTTCTGAACGATACCTTCGGTATCGAGTCTGGCCTGATGACCACCGTTCACGCTACCACTGCTACCCAGAAGACCGTTGATGGTCCGTCTGCCAAAGACTGGCGCGGTGGCCGCGGTGCGGCTCAGAACATCATCCCGTCCTCTACCGGTGCAGCCAAAGCTGTTGGCGTAGTTATCCCGGAACTGAAAGGCAAGCTGACCGGTATGGCTTTCCGTGTTCCGACTCCGGACGTGTCTGTTGTTGACCTGACCGTTAACCTGAAGAAAGCTGCCACCTACGCAGAAATCTGCGAAGCGATGAAAGCTGCTTCCGAAGGCGCTATGAAAGGCGTTCTGGGCTACACCGAAGACGAAGTTGTATCTACCGACTTCCTGGGTGAGCGTCAGACCTCCGTATTCGACGCCAAGGCTGGTATCCAGCTGAACGACAAATTCGTTAAAGTTGTATCCTGGTACGACAACGAAATGGGCTACTCCAGCAAAGTGCTGGACCTGATCGCTCACATCTCCAAGTAATTTGGGATGCGCAATCGCGTAGCTTGAAAAAGGCGGCCATTGGCCGCCTTTTTGTTTTTCGGTTTCCCCTGATGACAGGAGTCCACATGCAATCCATTCGTCCCCTGACAGCCAATTGCAAGCTTGCCAACAATGCGGCCGGCCTGCCGGTTCTCACCATTAATAACGACTATGCCAAGGCCGAGATCAGCCTGTTTGGCGCCCATGTGCTGAGCTATCAGCGTCATGGCGAGCCGGCCTCTATCTGGCTGAGCGACAAAGCGGTGCTGGATGGCAGCAAGCCTGTTCGTGGTGGTATCCCGATCTGCTGGCCCTGGTTTGGCCCGGCGCCCGCCCGCGTCGGTAGCGGCAAGCCCTCCCACGGTTTTGCCCGTACCACCCTCTGGATGCTGGACGGGGTCTCCGATCACGCTGACGGCACGCTTGTTCATCTTTCCCTGCGCGACAGCGATGCAACCCGCGCCCTGTGGGATCACTCCTTCGAGCTGGAACTGGACGTGCTGGTGGGCAAAGAGCTTTCGCTGGTGCTGACCACTCGCAACACAGGTGCTCAGCCATTGACCTATAGCGGTGCGCTGCACACCTATTTGCAGATCAGCGCACCAGAGGCGGTAAGCGTCACCGGCCTGGGCGAGCCCTATGCCGACAAGCTGACCGGACAGGATGCCAAGCAGCAGGGGGCATTGACCCTGAGCGGGCCGCTGGATCGGGTCTACTGGCAGCCAGAGGCGCTGGTGAGCGTGCAGGATGGTGAGCGCGAGATCCGGGTTGTCAGTGGCAACCACGACAGCGTGGTGGTCTGGACCCCCTGGCTGGAAGGGGCCACCGCCATGGCCGACATGAGCGACGATGGCTATCGCACCATGCTCTGCGTCGAAGCAGCCATCGCTGGCGAGGCGGGTGTGACCGTTGCGCCGGATGAAGAGCACAGCCTCTCCACCGTGATCATCTGAGCAGGATGAGGTTCAGATAAATAAAGAGGGCTCCCGCGGGAGCCCTCTTTGCATCTCGTGACGGTGGCAATCAGGCGTTGCCCTGGGTCTTGAGCTTGAGTTCGGCGGCGAAATTGAGCATCCGGTCGAGGGGGATCAAGGCTTTGACCCGCAGATCTTCATCGACATGGATCTCGTGGCGCTCGGCACCGTCGGTGAGCGCTTCCTTGATCGCCACCAGACCGTTCATCGCCATCCAGGGGCAGTGGGCGCAGCTGCGGCAGGTAGCGCCATCGCCACCGGTCGGTGCTTCCACCATCTCTTTCTCCGGACAGGCCTGCTGCATCTTGTAGAAGATGCCCCGATCGGTCGCCACGATCAGCTTTTGCTGGGGCAGCTCTTTGGCGGCCTTGATCAGCTGACTGGTTGAGCCGACCGCATCGGCCAGCTCGATCACCGAGGCGGGGGACTCCGGATGAACCAGCACGGCGGCATCCGGATTCTGCTCTTTCAGCTCGCGCAGGGCGCGGGCCTTGAATTCGTCGTGGACGATGCAGTGGCCCTGCCAGCGCAGCATCTGCGCGCCGGTCTTCTTCTCGATATAGGCACCCAGATGGCGATCCGGGCCCCAGATGATCTTGTGACCCAGACTGTCGAGGTGCTCGACGATCTCCAGCGCAATACTGGAGGTCACCACCCAGTCAGCCCGCGCTTTGACCGCAGCCGAGGTATTGGCATAGACCACCACGGTGTGGTCGGGATTGGCATCGCAGAAGGCTGAGAACTGCTCGATGGGACAGCCCAGATCGAGGGAGCATTCGGCCTCCAGAGTCGGCATCAGCACCCGCTTGTGGGGGCTCAGGATCTTGGAGGTTTCCCCCATGAAACGTACCCCGGCGACGATCAGGGTTTGTGCCTCATGATCGCGGCCAAAACGGGCCATCTCCAGCGAGTCACCGACGAAACCGCCGGTGGCTTCGGCCAGCGCCTGGATCTCGGGATCCGTGTAGTAGTGGGCAACCAGTACCGCCTTGCGCTCCTTGAGCAGCGCCTTGATTTCTGTGGTCAAGGTCATTCTCTGCTCGTCACTCAGGGGAAGAGGTTTGGCCGGAAAGGGGTAGTCCATTGCGACTACCGGCGGGACACTGCTCAGTGCATTGCTCATTGCGACTGTTCCATCAACGCTCGGGAAGGCAAAAATTATAACCAGAAGCCTGCCACAAACCCATCAACAAATCGGGTGAAGCGCAAGTGGGCGAATATACTCAAGTAATTCGTTGTTATTCTGCCATAAGGAGTTGTCGCATGAAGCAACGTTCCCTCAAGTTCAAGTTGTTGTGCCTTACCATGGGGCTCTTTCTGCTGACCGGGCTGGCCATGACCCTGTTGCAATCGGCCTCTTTCAGCTCCCTTCGCAATATGGTGATGACCCAGACCAGCGATGCACTGGAAGAGGAGGTCTCCCGCAGCCTGCAGTATCAGGCAGAGCGCTATGCCATCCAGATTGCCTCGCTGATGCAGAACTCCTATCAGATCCCCCTGACCGTGACCGCCCAGATTGAAGCCGGGATGGTCAAACCGGAACTGCGCTTGTCGCGGCCCCAAGTGGAGTCTCTGCTCGGCAGCAGCCTACAGCAGGCGAGCGGGATCAGCTCCATTTATGCCCAGTTTGAACCGGATGGCTATGATGGCGAGGATGGCAACTGGCTGGGCGGGGCCAGCCACTCGGTGGCAAGCAAGGGGAGTCTGGAGGTCTATTTCACCAAGGATCAGGGAGGGGCCGTCGCCCAGCAAGCGGTGGACGCCGCTGCCAGCGAGGCCAAGTTTGATACCTCCCTCAACGAGTTCGGCATTCGCAACAGCGAGTGGTATCTCTGTGGCCGCGATACCCGCCAGCCCTGCCTGATGGAGCCCTACCTCTACGAAATCAGCCCGGGCAACAAGATGCTGATGACCAGCCTGACGGTGCCCGTGCTGCGTGACGGCAAGTTTGTCGGGCTGGCCGGGGTGGATATGAACCTGCCCATCTTCCAGCAACTAGCTGAAAACCTTGGCAAGAGCCTCTATGACAACAAGGCGGATGTGACCCTGGTCAGCAAGATGGGGCTGATTGTGGGCAGCAACCGCTATGCCGACAAGCTGGGCCGTCCACTCAAGGAGGTGGGCCTGACCCTGCCTGACGGTCAGCCGGTCAGCAGCGACAGTGACTTCATTCTTCATCAGCCCATCCGGGTTGAGGCAGCCAATACCCAGTGGTGGTTGATGATCAAGGTGCCCAAGGCGCTGGCGCTGAGCAAGGCGCACGCCATCAGCAATGAACTGGGCACCCTGCTGGTGGATGCCCAGCGGCAGCAGATCATCGCCATGGGCGGGATTACCCTGTTGGTGTTGGGGTTGCTGGTCTGGTTTATCCAGACCATCACAGCGCCACTTTCTCTTATCAGCCGCCATGTGGGCCACCTCTCCAGCAACGAGGGGGACCTGACCCAGCAGATGGAGATCGACACCCATCAGGAGCTGATCGATCTGGGGGCCCAGCTCAATGCCTTCCTCGGCAAGCTGCGGGGCATGGTGCAAATGAGCAAGGGGATCGGTCAGCAGGTCTACCAGCAGGCGCGGGAGATGAAACATACCGCCGACACCATGCGCAGTAGTCTGGACGAGCAGAATCTGGAGCTGGAGAGCGTGGTAAGCGCCATGCATCAGATGAGCACCACGGCAGTCAGCGTGGCGGGTTATGCCGAGCAGGCGGCGCAGGAGTCGGAAGCGGCGACCCACCACATCAATACCGCCCAGCAGACCCTCAGCAATGCTCGCAACGAGATCCATACTCTGGTCGGCGATATGCATGAGGCGGATAAAGCGGTGGCGCTGGTGGCCCAGCGCAGCACCAATATCAGCCGGATCCTCGATGTGATCCGTGCCATTGCTGAGCAGACCAATCTGCTGGCCCTCAATGCCGCCATCGAAGCGGCACGTGCGGGTGATATGGGCCGTGGCTTTGCTGTGGTGGCGGATGAGGTAAGGGCGCTGGCCAACAAGACCCGTGAATCGACCGACGAGATCGGCCAGCTGATTGGTAGCCTGCAAACAGAGGTGAGCAGCAGTCAACGTCTGATGAATACCGGCATCGAGCGCTCCACCACCACGGTGCAGGGCACCGAGCAGGCGTTCGAGGCGCTCAATCGGGTGGTGGCGCAGATCCAGCAGATCCACGACCACATCAGTCAGGTGGCTACCGCCGCCGAGCAGCAGAGCGCCGTCAGTGACGATATCAACAAGAATTTGATGCGGATTGGTGATACCGCCAACGTGATTGGGCAGGAGGCCAGCTCCAGCCATCAACTGAGCGAGGCGCTGGAGCAAGCGGCCACGGCGCTCGCCAGTCAGCTCGATCGGCTGCGTACCTGAGTGGCAGCCAGAGAGACAAAAGCCCGCGAGCGATCGCGGGCTTTTTTATGACTCGACGGCAGAGTTGCGTCAGTTGCGGGGTTCAACCAGCAGGATGTGTGAGTCAGCCCCCACTACTCTGACCTTGCTGCCCGCAGGCAGCGACTCGTCACAGCGCACCGTCCAGACTGTATCGTCCAGATGCACCCGACTGGTACCTTGGGTGACGTCATCCAGCAGGGTCAGCTCGCGGCCCATATAGCTCTGCATCCGCTCGTTGATGGTGCTGGCGGCATCCTGACCCGAGTTGTCGCGCTGGTGCTGCCAGCGCCACCAGGCCCAGGTGGTGAGCAGGGATTGCACCGCAAACAGCAGCAACTGCGCCTGCCAGCCGAAGGGCCAGATCAGCAGCAGTAGCCCCACTTCCAGCGCAGCGATGCCGGTCCAGAGCAAAAAGCCCACAGAGCCGAGCACCTCGATGGCCAGCAGAATGAAGCCGAGTCCCAGCCAGTGCCAGTGGGTCAGCCCCTCTAACAGGGCTGTCATGACTTGCTGCCCTTGCCATCTTTGTTGAACAGCTCGGCCATGCCAGCCACAGAGCCAATCAGGCTGCCCGCTTCCAGCGGCATCATGATGATCTTGCTGTTGGGGCCTTCACCGATGCGGGCCAGTGCCTCGGTATATTTCTGGGCCACGAAGTAGTTGATGGCCTGCAGATCTCCGGCGGCGATGGCTTGAGAGACCATATGGGTCGCCTTGGCTTCCGCCTCGGCAGCCCGCTCCCGCGCTTCTGCGGCGAGGAAGGCGGCCTGACGCTCACCTTCGGCTTTGAGGATCTGGGACTGCTTCTCGCCTTCCGCTTTCAGGATTTTGGACTGGCGCACCCCTTCGGCCTCCAGTACCTCGGCCCGTTTCTGGCGCTCGGCCTTCATCTGGGCGTTCATCGCCTCGACCAGTGCCAGCGGTGGGCGCACATCTTTAATCTCGATGCGGGTCACCTTGATGCCCCAGGGGGCGGTGGCGGCATCCATGGTGCGCAGCAGCTTCTCGTTGATGGTGTCGCGCTGGGAGAGCATCTCGTCCAGCTCCATGGCGCCGAGCACGGTCCGCATATTGGTCATGGTGAGATTGCGGATAGCGCTGGTGAGATCGTTGACCTCGTAGCCCGCTTTACGGGCATCCACCACCTGCACAAAGCTGATGGCGTCGATGGTGACGTTGGCGTTGTCGCGGGAGATCACCTCTTGTGCCGGGATGTCCAGCACCTGCTCCATCATGATGATCTTGTGGCCGACCCTATCCACGTAGGGGATCAGCAGGTTGAGACCCGGGGTCAGGGTGCGGGTGTAGCGGCCGAAGCGCTCCACCGTCCAGTTGTAGCCTTGGGGCACTATCTTGATGCCCGCACTCAGGGTGGCGAGCACCAGGAACACAAAAATCCCTAGCACAATCAATGATTCATTCATCATCTAGCTCCTTATGAAACACAGTCCCTAGCCTATGGTCTGGCGTCAGGTACCACAAGTGACTTTGTACGCCTTTGTCATGAATTGGCTTTGCTAATTACCAAAATGCATTAAAAAGCATTTTTTATTATTTTGAGGGATAAGCTGCCCTGCCTATAGTCGCCCCATATTAGTCGTGTTCCGAGGGATGGGCCGAAATGGATTATTTACCTATGTTTGCCAAGTTGGAAGGCCGTCCGGTACTGCTGGTGGGCGGGGGCGAGGTTGCCCTGCGCAAGGCGCGTCTGCTGCTGGCGGCCGGTGCCCGGCTGACCCTGGTCTCCCCGGAGCTTGAACCGGAATTTGCGGAATTCACCGGTCGTTTCACCCATCTTGCGGAGCGCTTCACCCCGGCCCATCTGGCTGGCCAGATTTTGGTGGTGGCGGCGACCGACAACCTCGAAGTCAATGCGCTGGTTTATCAAAGTGCCAATCAGCTGGGTCTGTTCGTCAATGTGGTGGATGACCCCAAACGCTCCAGCTTTATCTTCCCCTCGATCATCGATCGCTCGCCGCTGATGGTGGCGGTCTCCAGCGGCGGCAAGGCGCCGGTGCTGGTACGCCTGCTGCGTGAGCGGCTGGAGAGCCTGCTGCCACGCCATCTCGGCGGGCTGACCGAGCTCTCCGGCCGGGTTCGTGACAAGGCCAAGCGGGTGCTCTCCTCGATTTCCGACCGTCGCCGTTTCTGGGAGCGCGCCTTTGCCTCCAACACCCTCGCCAGCCTGATTGAAAAAGAGGATTGGCAAGGGGCCGAGCAGTGGCTGAGTGATGGCCTCGATCAGGCGAAAAGCGAAGTGGGCGAGGTGGTGCTGGTCGGTGCGGGTCCCGGTGATCCGGGCCTGCTGACCCTCAAGGCGCTGCAACAGATTCAACAGGCTGAAGTGGTGCTCTACGACCAGCTGGTCTCCGCCGAGATCCTCGATCTGGTGCGCCGTGACGCCACTCTGGTGTCGGTTGGCAAGAAGGCGGGCGCCCACAGCGTGCCGCAGGAGGAGACCAATCGCCTGCTGGTGGAATACGCCAAGGCGGGCAATCGGGTAGTGCGGCTGAAAGGGGGCGATCCCTTTATGTTTGGCCGGGGTGGCGAGGAGCTGGAAGTGCTGGCCGATGAAGGCATCCCTTTCTCGGTGGTGCCCGGCATCACGGCTGCTGCCGGTGCTACCGCCTATGCCGGTATTCCGCTGACTCACCGTGATTATGCCCAGAGCGCCGTCTTTATCACTGGCCACTGCCAAAAAGAGGGCAAGGAGCCCGACTGGCAGCAGCTCGCCGCCACCAGTCAGACCCTGGTCATCTACATGGGGCTGATGCGCTCCGAGCATATCCAGCAGCAGCTGGTGGATCACGGCCGAAGCCAAGCCACCCCCATCGCCATCATCGAGCGCGGCACCACATCCCGCCAGCGGGTGCTGACCGGCACGCTGGCGGATCTGGCGGAGCTGGCCAAACAGGCGGTGAGCCCGTCGCTTATCGTCATCGGCGAAGTGGTTGCCCTGCGCGAGCGGCTGGCCTGGTTTGGGGAAAAGGGCGGCGAGCAGCAGCGCGCTAACCCGGATCTCGATGGCTGTGACCTCAAGCTGGTGCAGCTGGCCTGACCCGGAAAGAGATATTTGATGCGGCTGCCGGTGCGGCCGCGCACTGAACCACCCAGCGCCCCGAGCAGGCGCATAAGCAATGACCCGAGGACCAACATGGACCGTGAAAGATTGACGCACTTGCAGCAGCTGGAGGCCGAGAGCATCCATATCATCCGCGAGGTGGCTGCCGAATTTGAAAACCCGGTGATGATGTACTCCATCGGCAAGGACTCCTCCGTCATGCTGCATCTGGCCCGCAAGGCCTTCTATCCGGGCAAGATCCCGTTCCCCTTGCTTCACGTCGATACCGACTGGAAGTTCAAGGAGATGATCAAGTTTCGCGACGAGACCGCCAAAAAGTACGGGCTGGATCTCATCGTCCACAAGAACCCGGAAGGGCTCGCCATGGGCATCAACCCCTTCGTCCACGGCAGCGGCAAGCACACCGACATCATGAAGACCGAGGCGCTCAAGCAGGCGCTCAACAAATATGGCTTCGATGCCGCCTTCGGCGGTGCCCGCCGCGACGAGGAGAAGTCCCGCGCCAAGGAGCGGGTCTACTCCTTCCGTGATAAGTCCCACCGCTGGGATCCGAAGAACCAGCGCCCCGAGCTGTGGCGCGTCTACAACAGCCAGGTCAACAAGGGGGAGAGCATCCGGGTGTTCCCGCTCTCCAACTGGACCGAGCTGGATATCTGGCAATACATCTATCTGGAAAAGATCGACATAGTGCCGCTCTACTTCGCCGCTTACCGTCCGGTGGTTGAGCGCAACGGCATCAAGATCATGGTGGATGACGAGCGCATGCCGCTGACCGCCGAGGATGAGGTGAAGCAGGAGCTGGTGCGTTTCCGTACCCTCGGCTGCTACCCGCTCACCGGGGCCATCGAATCCGATGCCACCACCTTGCCGGAAATTATTGAAGAGATGCTGCTCACCACCTCGAGCGAGCGGCAAGGGCGGCTGATTGACCACGATCAGGCCGGCTCCATGGAGCAGAAGAAGCGTCAGGGATATTTCTAAGGAGTCGTCAGCATGAACAGCCATATTCAGACCGCCATCACCGAACAGGGCATTGAAGCCTATCTGCACGCCCAGCAGCACAAGAGTCTGCTGCGTTTTCTCACCTGCGGCAGCGTGGATGACGGCAAGAGCACCCTTATCGGTCGCCTGCTGCACGACTCCCAGCAGATTTATGAAGATCAGCTCAAAGCGCTGGAGTCCGACAGCCAGAAGCTCGGCACCACCGGCGAGAAGCTGGACCTGGCACTGCTGGTGGATGGCCTGCAGGCGGAGCGCGAGCAGGGCATCACCATCGACGTGGCCTACCGCTACTTCTCCACTGCCAAGCGCAAATTTATCATCTCGGATACCCCAGGCCACGAGCAGTACACCCGCAACATGGCCACCGGCGCTTCCACCTGCGATCTGGCCATCATTCTGATCGACGCCCGCAAAGGGGTGCTGGATCAGACCCGCCGCCACAGCTTTATCGCGAGCCTGCTCGGCATAAAGCAGTTCGTGGTGGCGGTCAACAAGATGGATCTGGTGGAGTTCAGCCAAGAGGTGTTCGAGCGCATCAGCGCTGATTACCGCGAGTTCGCCAAAAAGCTCAGCGTCGACACCATCCATATCGTGCCGGTTTCGGCGCTGGACGGTGACAACGTGGTCAACCAGAGCGACAAGCTGGCTTGGTATCAGGGCGAAACCCTGCTTGCTCTGCTGGAGTCTGCCGAGGTGGAGCGCGAGCTGGAGCGCCACCCGGTGCGCCTGCCGGTGCAGTATGTGAACCGCCCCAACCTCGATTTTCGCGGCTTCGCGGGGACGCTCGCCTCCGGCATCCTGCGGGTCGGCGACAAGCTGGCGGTGCTGCCATCGGGCAAGGAGAGCACAGTGACCCGCATCGTCACCTTCGACGGCGATCTGGAGTACGCCCTGCCGGGTCAGGCCATCACGGTCACCTTCGCCGACGAGATCGATATCAGCCGCGGCGACCTGCTGGTGGATGCCGCCAAGCAGCCGCAAGTGACCCAGAATCTGCTGGCCCATATCGTCTGGATGGGGGAGGAGTCCCTGCAACCGGGTCGGGTCTACGACGTCAAACTGGCCACCAAGAAGAGTCGCGGTCAGGTGGAGGCTATCCGCCACCGCGTCGAGATCAACAAGCTGGACGAGCTGCCTGCGAGCGAACTCAAGCTCAACGAGATCGGCCTGTGCGAGCTGAGCCTCACCGACCCGGTGGCGTTCGACCCGTATCAGGAGATCCGTGATACCGGCAGCTTTATCCTGATCGACCGGCTGACCAACGTCACCGTCGGCGCCGGCATGATAGTGGAAGGCTTGGCCGCCAAAGCGGTAAAAGGGCATTACAGCGAGTTCGAGATCGAGCTCAACGCGCTGGTGCGCAAGCACTTCCCGCACTGGCAAGCCCTTGCCATCGGTAACGACACAAGCAAGGAGTAAGCCCATGACCTGGCAACAATTCCTGGTGCTGGGTCTGCTGGCTGCTCTCGTGGCCCTGCTGATCCAGGGCAAACTCCGCCCGGCGCTGCTCTTCTCGGGCGCCGTGCTCATCACCTACCTGAGCGGGTTGGCGGATATCAACGCCGTGGCGGCGGGCTACACCAACAGTGCCCTGCTGACGCTGGTGCTGTTGCTGCTGGTGTCGCTGGCGGTGGAGAAGACCCGCATCATGAGCTGGTTCGCCAATCTGGTGGGCACAGGTTCATTCAACAAGGTGCTGGTGAAGGTGTGGTTCTCCACCGCTTTCCTGTCGGCTTTCGTCAATAACACTGCCGTGGTGGCCTCCATGCTGGGCGCGGTCAAACGCAACCCCAACCATGCGCCGTCGCGGCTGCTGCTGCCCATGTGTTTCGCGGCCACCTTTGGCGGGGTGCTGACCCTGATCGGCACCTCCACCAACCTGATCGTCAACAGTTTCCTCATCAAGATGGGGGCGCCGCCGCTCGGCATGTTCGACTTCTTTATGGTGGGGGCGGGCACCTTGCTGACCGGTCTGGTGGCCGTGCTGCTGTTTGCGCGTCACCTGCCGGTGCAGGATACCGAGATGAGCCGCGAATCCGGCTACTTTCTCGAGGCCAAGGTGGGCGCCGGTTCGCCGCTGGCGGGGCGCAGCGTCAAGGAGAACGGCCTGCGCAGCCTGAAAAGCCTTTATCTGGCGGAAATCATTCGCGGCGATGAGGTGATCTGCCCGGTGCAGCCGGAACACGAGCTGCACGAAGGGGACGTACTGCTGTTTTGCGGCGATGTGGAGAGCGTCGGTGTGTTGCAGGAGATGAAGGGGCTGGATCTCTACGGCCAGCACCGCCTCAACGGCCAGCATCTGGTGGAGGTGATCGTCAGCCACAGCTCGCGGCTGGTGGGTCAGACCATCAAGGATGCCGAGTTTCGCACCCACTTCGATGCGGTGGTACTGGCGGTGCGCCGCGGTGAAACCCAGCTTACCGGTGGCCTCGGCCAGATTGAGCTGCATGCCGGTGATACCCTGCTGCTGGCCCCCGGCTCCCAGTTTGCCCGCAACAAATCGCTGGGACGGGAGTTTGTGGTGGTGAGCGGGCTGGAAGCTTCCACCCGTCTCGATGGCAGGCGTAGCGCCGCCGTGGTGCTGGGCTTTCTCGGGGTGTTGGCGCTCTCGGTATTCGATCTGGTGCCGCTGTTCAAGGGCTTGCTGCTGATGCTGGTGGCGCTGCTGCTCACCCGTATTCTGACCCTGGACGAGATCCGCCGCCGCTTCCCGCTGGATATCTGGCTGGTGGTGGGCGGGGCGCTGGCCATTGCCGATCAGCTGGAAAAGAGCGGGCTGGCCAAGCTTATCGCCGACTGGCTGATGGGGGAGTTCAACGGTGCCAGCCCCATCATCGCCTTTATCGGTATCTATGTATTTACGTTGGTGCTGACTGAGCTGATGAGCAACAACGCGGCCGCCGCGCTGGCCTTCCCCATGGGTTACCAGCTGGCGCTCAGCATGGATGTCTCGACCATGCCGTTTATTCTGGCGGTGCTGTTCGGGGCCAGCTCCAGCTTTATCCTGCCTTACGGCTACCAGACCAACCTGATGGTCTATGCCGCGGGCAACTACAAGATGCCGGACTACCTCAAGCTGGCCCTGCCGGTCTCGCTGGCCTATAGCCTCGGGGTGATTGTGATGGTGCCCCTGCTGTTTCCATTTTGAGGCGTAAGCGCCAAGCAAGGAGTGTTGGATGAGCAATATCGTGTGGCATGCCCATGCCGTCGACAAACAGAGCCGGGCCGAGCTTAAAGGGCAAAAGCCGCTGGTGATCTGGTTTACCGGGCTGTCGGGGGCGGGCAAATCGACCCTGGCGGGGGCGCTGGAGCAGGCGCTGGCGGCACAAGGCAAGCACACCTATCTGCTGGATGGGGACAATGTGCGCCACGGCCTCTGCGGCGATCTCGGGTTCGATGATGCTGCGCGGCAGGAGAATATCCGCCGGGTCGGCGAGGTGGCGAAACTGATGGTGGATGCGGGCTTGATCGTGCTCACCGCCTTTATCTCGCCATTTCGTGCCGAGCGGGCGCTGGTGCGCAGTCTCCTGGGTGAAGGGGAGTTTGTCGAGGTCTTTGTCGATGCGCCGCTAGCCATCTGCGAAGAGCGCGATCCCAAGGGGCTTTATAAAAAGGCGCGGGCAGGGGAAATTACGAATTTTACCGGTATCGATTCGGCCTATGAGGCCCCGGAGCAGCCGGAAATCCATCTGCTGAATGCCGGCAAGCCGGTCGCTGTGCTGGTGGATGAGCTGCTGACCGCCCTGCGGCAGGGGAACTACCTGTAGCTGGAGCGGAAGAATCTATAACAAGCGCCCGGCGGCCGGCCAGTCTTGAGCCACTCCAAGGCGGTCGATAGCAACCCCGCAAAGGGATCTTCCGATCCTTGTTTATGCCGTTGCGGGGTTATTCGCGATTGTCCAAATACGCTGCGCTATTCGAACCTACGGGCTGGAATTGATACCGAAGGAAGTGTGCACTAAAGTAGCGTAAATAAAACACCGGTTTGAGGCCGGTGTCAGGTGATAACTAGAACTGTACAATTCGATTATTATTTAGCTTTGATTTTTACGATTTATACTAGCTGGAACAACATCGCCATATAGTTATTCAAATCTTTCTTTCATATACTTCGTCAATTCTTCATTAAAATTTTGCTTAGACTTTATATAATCTTTCACAGCAAAAACGTCACCCTCGTCTCTTTTTTTCCATGCGTCATTTTAAGTCGGCTCGGGGTTGTTTTGTTTATAATCTTTTATAGCTTGTTCTATCTCTATTAGAGCCGTTTCAAACATGGATACTATACGGTTATGCTGATTATATACTGGTTTTATAAGAGCTAAAATGGCCCAAAAAAACGGCATCAGTAAAAATATTATGAATAAGCCTGCTTGCCAATGAGGTATAACATGTGTCGGATAGAATGATGAAAGTAATAGCGCACTAAAACTGAGTGTAAAAAACAACCAGCAGATTAACTTGAAAGTAGAATAGTTTTTATGTAACGCTCTTGGGTAATTCATAGCCCATTCTTTTTGTTCAAACTCTTCAAAAATATCTTTAATTAAGTGGCTGTATTTTTGATTTACCTTAAACCTATATCTATATAAGTCGCGAAGTTTCTTTTGGTAATACCCATTAATTCTTTCAAGGCTTACCCATTCGGCCACCAAATAAATTGCTGCAAGTAACTGAAAAATGCTTTGATAGTTGCTAATGGTTTGTTTCAAAGTGTTTTCCGTTTTGTTTTAGTTAGGCGCTTTAAAGCGCCATAATAACATTAATAAAAATACAGTAGCCGTAACCATTGTAGTTAAATGGGGTTAGGGATGCTACATGTAAGTAGACCTTATTTGTGAAGTTGTGTTAAACATAATGAAATGCATAATATTATTTTACCGTTGCAGAGCCTTCATGTTTCATTAATCCTATAATTTCTTTTAATTTTTCGATTGTTTGTGGCTGAAAATCAACTTGCTTAATGTCTTTAAATGCACTCTGACTTTCCATGTTCCAGTTTTCAAAGATAGACTTCATATCCTCTTTACTAACATTATTACCATATATTTCTAGATATAACTTACCAAAACTAATTGCATGTGTGCGTTCGGTTCGCTTAAGTGCCTCATGCATATATGCATTCGACTGACTATAAGCATGCTTTGCCCAAGCTCCAAACAAACCTATAACAATTAATCCTTTGAGCATCAAATAACCAAAAAACAACCAGCTAATATCTGATTTTTCAGTATTACTAAATTCATAAGCTCCATATGCTAAAGCTAGTAATGAAGTTATGATGGCACACGCTAACGCTATATTTCCTTTAAGGCTCCAGTCATGAGCTTTTGTCTTATACTCAGTTTCTTTTGCTTCAAGAGCTGATAATGCATTTGTAACATATTCTGGTACTTTTATGTCTATTCTGTTTTGTATTTGCTTCTCATGTTCTTCCTTGAGTTGTAATAACTTTGCCGATAAATCATTTTCACGCTTTTTGAGCACATCATGTTCTTTTTGTGCTCGCATTTGTTGATCGTGCAACTGTTTTTCTGATTGCGCTATCTGTTGCTGTATCATAGATAACTTTAGTTCAGATTGTTGAATCCGAGCCTCAGCCTGTTCCTGTCTTAGTTGAGCTTGTTGCTCTAGAGAATGAATGCGATCTATTGCTTCTTTCTCCAAGGAGTTTTCAATTCGATTTGCTGTGATATTATTAAGTTCGCGATTTAGAAGCGTTTCTTCATTAATTAAATGTTTCCATTCTTCACGAGCCTTTACAGGTAAAGTATTTAGTAGCTTGCTCCTAAGGCTAGATGAGGAGTTTGAAAGAACTCTAAATTTTGCTTCATGTGATAAGCTAGAAATAATTTTGCGAACATTTGCCTCTGAGGCTAACAGTAAATATTTATTTATTCTATTTTCAGGTATGCGTTCAAAAATTGCACTAAGTGACTTGTTTGAGAGTGAGGAGAATAGGTTGTTTAAATTTCGCTCACTCATGTGAGATAAAAATCTATTAATTTCCTGTCCGCTGCTTTTGATAAGTAGTGTATCAAGATCTGCTGTTTCCATAGAGTTATATAAATTCATTAAATTATTTTTAGGCATGTTGCCAATTCTTATATTCTCCAATTTATCACACCTATATCTGAATTAATAATTAGGATCGCCAGCATTTTGGTGGCAATCATCTCGTCTGTTGAGCTTCGCTACGCTACATACCAAGTTGCAAAAACTACGCTACTGCCCCTGAATTTCAGCCTCCAGTTTGCTGCTTTTTACCTGCGTTTTGGCACTGACTTGGCTCATGGCTGACTCCTGCGAGAGGCCGCCAAGCGGCTATGTTACCGAACGGGGCTGGGGTGAAAAGCGCAAGCGGGCCGTTTCCTGAGCAAGATCAACAAATTAATCATTAATGGGTTTAAATGTGGTCGCTCAACCGCTTGGGCCCATCAGCGCAGGGGAAAATCGGACGGTGAAGCGGGAGTATCGTCCTCTTGCTGGCGGGCATTAAAAAACCCTATGAGCCTGTAGGCCCATAGGGTTTGTCTGCGGTGATTGTTTGGGTAGTGGTTATCTGGCTTGGCGTACCGGCACGGCGCGGGTGGTGGCCACTTCATAGCGGCTTTGGCTTGCCGGAGCCCCTTTCTGGAACTGGCGTACCAGCCGGTCGAGATCGCTCAACTGGTTTACCAGCTGGGTGATGCCGTGTACGGCGTGCTGGCTGCCGACGCTGGAGTCATCGGCCAGGGTCTTGATGCTGAGCACGTTGCGGTTGATCTCGGCGGTAACGTGGAACTGCTCTTGCACCGCCTGGGCAATCTGGCCGCTGCCAGAGGCCACCTGCTGCAGCATATCGTTGATTTGCTGGAGTATAGTGCCGGTCGCCGAGGCTTTTTGCTGGCAGCTTTCGGAGAGTTGGCAGCCCTTCTCCATCGCCTGCTCTGCATCCCCGGCGCTGGTTTGCAGCTCGGTGATCATCTTCTGGATCTCGCTGGTCGAGGATTGGGTCTTGATGGCGAGTGTGCGGATCTCGTCAGCCACTACCGAGAAGCCGCGACCCGCTTCGCCAGCCCGGGCCGCTTCGATGGCGGCATTGAGGGCCAGCAGGTTGGTCTGGTTGGCGATGTTGTTGATCACATCGAGGATGCCGTCGATATCGCGGCAGTGGCCGACCAGCGCACTGATCACGCTCTTGGAGGTGGTCAGCTCGCTGTTCATGCCCGCCACGGCGGCCACGGTTTCGGCCACGCTACTGTTGCCGCTCTTGAACAGCACGGCTGTTTCATCCAGAAGGCTGGAGGAGTCAGTAGAGCTTTGCGACACCTCGCGAATGGATTCCGACATTTCGGTCACGGCAGTGGCTACCTGATTGGTTTCGGCCTGCTGCTGTTGCAGGTTGTCGGTGATGGATTCGGCGTTGCGCAGATCCCCCTCGGCGGCCTGCAGGATCTTGCTGCAAGTCTGCTGGGTGCGGGCCAGCACGGCGTTGAACTCTGCCTGATTCATCACCATCGAGAGTTCGATGGCGGCGATGTTGTCCACCTTGTTGGTGTAGAGCAACTGCATCAGCGGGTTGTCAAAGCGGCTACGGGCCATCTTGTTGAGCTTGCCGAGGCGGCGGGAGAGGGCATTCAGGGTGATGGCCGCTATCGCCAGCGGCAGGGCGACCAGCGCCAGTTGCCAGTTCATGTCGTGGTTGTAGCCAAGCGCAAACATGGCGAGCAGGCTCAGCAGCAGGCAGAGGTTGATGGTCAGGGTATGGGAGAAGGTGGGCAACTTGAGTGCCAGCGGCAGCTTGTTGTTGCGAAGGTCGGCATAGACCTTCTCGGCCCGCTGTTTGATCTCTTCGCTCGGGGCGGTGCGCACCGACTGATACTCCACCACCCGGCCGCTGGCATCCTTGATGGGGGTGACAAAGGCGCTGACCCAGTAGTGATCGCCACTCTTGCAGCGGTTTTTCACCGGTCCCATCCAGCTCTTGCCTTCGCGGATATGGTTCCACAGATCGGCAAAGGCCTGTTTCGGCATGTCAGGGTGGCGCACCAGATTGTGGTGTTCCCCCTTCAGCTCGTCGAGCGAGAAGCCTGCTATCTCGCAGAACTCATCGTTGGCGTAGGTGATGCGGCTCTCCAGATCCGTGGTGGAGATCAGGCTCTGGTGGTCTGGATAGAGACGTTCTCTTTGGGTAACCGGTTGATTGATTCTCATAGCCATGCTTCCGGGCTGTGGTGGTTGAAAATTGATCTGCATCAAGCTTCAAAGCAAAGGGCGGGCCATCAATCACGTTAAGTGATTTTTGTGTCAATAAAGGGGCGCAGCCACTGAATGTGGCGCTGCTGTCGTTGCAATGTGCAAAAAGCGAGCGGCAAGGTGCGAGGGGAGCTGCATTTTGCACCTCACTTTGCTGAGTGAGGTGCTGTGAGCGGGATCTGTGGCGCGTCGGTGGGCGTGTTCCCCTATCGACGATCAGGGCGCGGCGTCAGGGGGGGGCGGTGTGGTCTCGCTGACCTGATGCTGGACCTCGATCTGGATACCCTGCACCAGCACGGTTTTCAGATCCTGCAGGTACTCTTCCAGCGGCGACTCTTGCAGCAGCTGGGCGAGCTCGTTGCCCACCGGGGTGAGGCGGTAGTAGAGCAGGGTGATGTTGTGCTGCTTGCACTGCAGCCGCCAGCGCTGGTTGCCGAACTCCAGCTCGACCCCATCGGCGGGCAGCGGGCCGGACTCCAGCTCCGCGCGATGCAGCAGCCCGAGCTCAAACAGTTGCAGCAGGGCGTTGTAGGGGAGGCGGTATTTGCCAAGGCCGAGCCGCGTTGCCTTGGCGCGGCTCAGCAAGCTGGCCCCCTTGTGCAGCCCCAGCAGCAGTCGCTGCTCGTCGCTGCCGGTGTAGTGGCAAGTCAGTGAACAGATGCGCTGGAACAGCTGGGCCTCGCGCTGAGTCATCTCTTTGAGGGTGGCGAGCGCCCGGATGGAGAAGCGGCCCGGGGTGGCTACTTCCAGCGCGAAGATCCGCCCCCACAGCTGCTGCATCGGCACCATGCTGATATCTTCCGCCAGTTGCAGGAAGCGGGTCAGCCAGTCGCTGTCCATCTCGCCGCCAGCCGCGGTCTCTTCGCAGTGGCGGGAGGCCATCACCATGATGGCTTCCAGATTGCGCTGGCGGGCAGCCTGATCCGCCAGATGGCGAAAGGTGGCGCGCTGTTCGAAGGTGCTGTCGGTATTGCGGGTGAGCATGCCGTCGATGCCGCGACTGCGGGCCAGACGCAGGGTCTGCTCCTGGCTGCTCAGGATCGAACTCTCTTTTTTCGGGGGGGGGAGGTCTGCCATGCTGACTCCATTCGCACAGGTTCTGGAGCTGAATGTTACTCCAACCGGGATGCCAAGATAACAAAGCGGCCTCCGTGGAGGCCGCTTTTTTTGCAACGGGAGGATTACTCCTCGTAGACGCTCACCTCGACCGCTTCCATCGAATAGGAGGCGGTGGCCATCTCGTGGCTGGAGCTGATCGTGCGCATCTTGCCCTTCACCCAGATGGCATCCCACAGGTCATCCACCGGCGCACCCTTGGGGTAGCTCACATAGATCACCTGATTGGTGGGGGGCGGCGGTACATGGATGCAGGCGCCGAAGTAGGGCACCAGCAGGAAGGCGGTGATCTTCTTGGCATCCCCCTCCAGCGGCACCACGAAGCCCGGAATGCGCACATCCTGGTTGTCCAGCTTCTTGTTTACCCCGCCCACCGGTTGCGGCACGGAGGCGAGATCCCCATCGTGGTTCACCTGCGGAGGTGGCAGCAGTTTCTCCCCTTCCGGGATGAGCACATCCCAGTCGATGGTCTTGTAATCGGCGGCCAGGGCGGGCAGCACCAGCAGGCTGGCGAGCAGCGCCACAATTTTCCACTTCATCATCTGTCCTTCTGTTTCTATTTAGGGCGTCTCGCTAGACGCGAATGCTCATGCCATCGCTCAGGCTGTAGCGGTAAGCGCGGGCAGCAGGGAGCAGGCCGATCACCATGCCTGCCAGCCAGACCACCCCCAGCAACTGCCACTCGTAGGTGCTCGGCAGCCCCAGACTCAGTTGCAGGCCATAGTGGCTGAGCAGCCAGGGCGAGGCAAGCCCCTGCCCCAGATAGAGCACGGCGACCCCGAGGGCGATGCCGACCGTGGTCAGCGCCATGGCTTCCAGCGCCAGCAGCAGGAACAGGTGGGCAGGGCCCGCACCGAGGGATCGCAAGATGGCGAGCTCCCGGCGCCGCTCGTTAAGCCCCGCCAGCAGGGTAGTCAGCATGCCGATCAGGCCCGCGACTACCACAAAACCGGCGATGACCGAGAGGGCGGTTTCCGCCACGCTCATCAGGCTCCACAGCTCCTGCAGGGCGGCGCCCGGCAGGATCGCCATCAGCGGTTCTTTGGGATAGGTGTTGACGCTGCGTTGCAGCTGGAACGCCAGGATCCGGTTGCTCAGCCCCACCATAAAGGCGGTGATGGTTTTCGGGGTGAGATCCTGCGCCAGCGCCTGCTCCGGTGTCACGTTCTTGCTGTGGCGGCCGGTATCCCAACCAAGATGGATCGCCTCGATCCCCGCCAGCGGCACATGGATGGTGCGATCGATGGGCGTACCGGTTGGCGCCAGAATGCCCACCACCTTGAACGGCAGGTTGTCGTGCTGGCTGAACGAGGTGTTGCCAGCACCGTGGGCGATAACGATGGATTGGTCAAGGTGATAGCCGAGCTTCTCGGCCACCTGGGCACCGAGTACCGCTTCAAACGGCGTCTCGAATGGCCGCCCTTCCCGCAATTGCAGCGACTGCTGCTGACCGTATTTCAGGTGAGTGAAGTAGTCGCCATTGGTGCCGAGCACCCGAAATCCCTTGTGGGAGTCACCAAGGGAGAGCGGGATGGTCCAGGCGACGCCCGGTTTCTGCTTGATGGCCTGATAGGAGTCCCACCCCACGTTGTTGGTGGGGTTGCCGATGCGAAACACCGAGTAGAGCAGCAGGTTCACCTGGCCGGAGCGGGCGCCAACGATGAGATCGGTCCCCGAGACGGTGTTGGAGAAGCTTTCACGGGCCTGGGTGCGCACCCGCTCCACCCCGAGCAGCAGGGTGACGCTGATGGCGACGGCCAGCAGGGTGAGCCCGGCGGTGAGGCGGCGGGCCCAGAGACTTTGCAGGGCGAGCTTTAGCATGATGCCCTCCGGTTGAGCTGTTGCAGGTTTTCGACCCGCGGGAACAGGGGTTCGAGATAAGGGTCGTGGCTGACGAAGATCAGGGTCGAGCCCTGCTTGTCACACTCCTCGAACAACAGCTTGATAAAGGCCGCCCGGTTGTCGGTGTCGAGTGCAGAGGTGGGCTCGTCGGCGATCACCAGCGGTGGCGAGCCGATCAGCGCCCGTGCGACGGCAACCCGCTGCTGCTGGCCGATGCTGAGGGCATGGACGGGGCGATGCAGTGCGTCATCCGGCAGTTGCAGCTCCGTCAGCAGACGGCGCGCCTCCTGCTCCGGACTCCCTTGCAGGCGAGCCCGTTTGGCGGGCGAAAAGGTGAGGGCAGCGGTCACGTTGTCCTGCACCGAGAGAAAAGGCAGCAGATTGAACTGCTGGAAGATATAACCCAGATTGGCCGCCCGGAAGTGGTCACGGGCACGGCCAGAGAGCCGGGCCAATGGTTGGCCCAGCACCTCCAGGGTGCCGTGGTTGGCGGTCTGGATTCCGGCCAGCAACCCGAGCAGGGTCGACTTGCCAGAGCCCGACGGGCCCTTGATAAAGACCCGCTCACCCTCGCGGATGGTGAGGGCGGGCAGATCGAGTACAGCGTCGCCACCTGGCCAGGCAAAGGCCAGATCGCGGATCTCAACCACGGCTTTTTTCATGGCGTTACCAGCTCAGCTTGTTGGCGGACGGGGTCAGCTCGCCAGCGGTCTGGCCGGTGGGCAGGATCCCCTGCACGCTCAGCTTCTCAAGGCTCGGATAGACGCTGAACAGGGTCGCCTCAAGGCCGGTCAGTTTGGCTGGCGTGGCGCAGGTGTAGGTGTACATGGCGCCCATATCGGCGTGACCCGCTTCGTCATGATCATGGTGGTGTTCATGCTCGTCGCTGGCAGCCTTGTCATGGTCATGGTCATGGTCATGGTCATGGTCGTGATCATGCTCTTCTTTGGCGGCTTGCAGCTCCTGCTGGGTCAGTTTGCAGCCAGCGGCCGGGTCGAAGCGGAACAGGGCATCAGGCTGCTGGAGGCGGGCGACCGCCTTGGCATATTGCGCCTTCTCTTCATCGCTCTTGGCTGCGTGCTCGAAGCCCACCAGATCGGCTGCGGGGGCCTGCAGTTCGATCATCAACTGGTCGCCATCGACCACCAGATTGAGGTGGCCATGGCCATGCTCGTGGGCACCGTGGCTGTGGCTCTCGTGTTCGTCGTGATTTGCGTGTGCGCCAAAGGCCGCAGCGGCCAGCAACAGAGTAACTGCTTTCATCTTTAATCCTTTTTCAAAACAAATAGCGAAATTAAACAAAGGGATAGAGAAAAGCAGAGGCGGGCGGCGCACGGATGGCATAGCTGTGAAGCGTGGCGGTATCCGCCGATCGTTGCATGGTTGCAACTACGGGCAGAACAGAGGTCGAACCGGGGAAACAATAGGGGGTAGCGGTGATGATCTGCTTGCCATCCAGATGGAGGGCGCAGACCAGGCAGTGATGGTCGTCGTGGCCGGGTAGGGCAGATTCAAACTGGTGCCGGGCAAGGGCAGGCTGCAGCCATAACCAGCCCAGCAGCAAGATCCAGATTTTCAGCTTGATACGACCCATAGACCCTTATGGAAAGGGCGCCATCAGCGCCCTTTCTCTCTGACTTAGAGATGGGACTTGATGAGCCCCATCACGGTAGCAATGTTGTTGGCATCGAGCTGGCCATCTTTGGCAAACAGCACCTTGCCCTCTTTATCCAGCAGGATGATCGCCGAGCTTTCCGGCGTCAGATCCCAGGCGTTGCGCGCCATGCCCTTGGCATCCAGCACCATGGCGGACCAGGGGAACTCTTTCTTGCTGTCCTCGGCACTGCTCTTCACGAAGCCGGAGGTGCCCCAGATGGCGTCATTGCTGTTGATGACGGTAACGGTCTGGTACTTGTCTTGCGGCAACTTGGCGGCCTTGATCGCCTCGATCATCGGGGCGTTCAGCTCCTTGGCACTGGAGCGACCTGCAATATGCTGGATCAGGAATACCTTGCCGGTGAGCGAGGTGCTCTGCCACGGCTGGTAGCCGATATCCTTGCCATTCAGTACCAGCTCACCCTTGTCGCTGACATTGACCAGCGGCACCGGGTTGCCATCTTTGAAGTTGTGAGCAAAGACCAGAGATGGCAGCAGCGCCAAAGTAAGTACGAGATGTTTCATCCTGATGACACTCCATTTGTTATGTTATAACGAGTTTCGGATTGAGGGAATGGGCGAGCTTCATCCTAAACTGATCGGATCTGTTTAAAAAGTGTTAAATAAGATCGCAATTCAGAAGCGTCGGCGCCCCGCCAGTCAGGTGGTTGGCTGGCAAGGGCGGCTAGGATGGCATGACATCGATAAAAATCAATGAATTGGCTGCTGGTCTGAGCTGTCTGCGTCAGTAGAGCGACTCGCTGATGAGGGGGATCTTGGCCATGGTCATCTGCTGGGCCAGCAGGGACGAGCCGGTCAGCAGCACATGGCGCTGATTGTTGATCACCACAACATCACCGGGTACGCCACTGTCTGCCGTAATGGCCAGCCAGGCAGGGGAGACGCTGCCGATGCTGATATCCGGATAGATGATGCTGAGCACATATTGCGGCGCCAGCTCCGCCAGCAGACTGGCCATCAACAGTGCCTTCTCGTCGCTGTCGGCCTTGTTATCCTGCAACGCCTGCAGCGGCGGCGCGAAGTGATCCAGCTGCTCCGGTTGGGTGGGGATGGCGTTCAGCCACTCCTGCAGCAGGCTGACGCTGGTGGCGAGATCATTGGCGGCAAACTGCTGCGCCAGCGGCTTGAGATGCCCTTTGAAGTGGTAGAAGAGCTGGGAGTAATCGGGTCGCACGCAAGGCAGTTTGCGATTGGCCGGATGGACGCAGGGGATCACCCTCATCTGGTAGAAGGCATCCTCCTGATACTGCTGGTAGGCTTGCCAGAACAGCAGAGACTCCATGCTGTTGTCCCGCAGGGTGAATGCCTGCTCCAGATTACGAAACTTGGTAGCGGTCTCGGGGCTGCTCTGGTTGATGAGGTTGAGGCTGTTGTAGAGGCGCGGGCTGATATAGGCGTAGAGCGTCTCCAGCGGATTGGTGAGGGAAGCCTTTAGCAGGCTCATCTCGTGGCGACTGGCGGCCATCACCTGATCGTTGGTGGTCAGATGGAAGTGCTTGCGTTGCCCATCGCTGGATTGCCATTGCCAGCTCATGTTGATTTCGCTGGCGTTGCTTGTAGCACCAAGAGTGGTGCAGAGAGTGAGGCTGAGCAACAGCGCGGGGGTCAGCTTCATGGTGGTGCTTCCTGCCGTGGACGATAATTAACAACTAGGTGAGCCGGCACCACTTTGGTGATGTTTCGTTTTGTGATCTGGATAACAGATTGATGTGACTTTTAATTTAATTGTGAAATTAAGTCACTCTGGAGGGGTTATGAAGCCTTGGATCATAGTGCTGTTTGGGCTGCTCAGCCTGCCAGCCATGGCGGGTCAGGTGATCGTCAACAAGGGGATGTCCATTGCGGATACCTTTGCCCTACGCGATCAGTTGGCGCGCGAACACGAATGGCAGGAGTGGCTGCGCTACCAGCAGGCCATCAAGTGGCTGGAGGTGTTGCCGGTCAACTGTGAACTGATGAGCCAGCCGGGCGGTGGCTATCGCTGTGGCGGTGATTACTATCGTCCCTACCAGAAAGATGGTCGTGAAATATACATTCAGGGCAATCCTAGCGGAGATGCGGCCGGTCAGCTGCCGCAAACACCGACAAAAAAGGCGCCATAAGGCGCCTTTCTCATTCCGGGGGACGCTTACTTGGCAGCGTAACGCTCGGCAGAGGTCTTGATCTCGGCTTCGGCAGCAGCCTTGTCGCCCCAGCCTTCCACCTTGACCCATTTGCCCGCTTCCAGCTCTTTGTAGCGCTCGAAGAAGTGCTGGATCTGGGCTTTCAGCAGTTCCGGCAGATCGTGCACATCCTGGATGTGGTCGTACTGCTTGGTCAGCTTGGAGTGCGGTACAGCAACGATCTTGGCATCTTCGCCAGATTCGTCGGTCATCTTCAGCACGCCAACCGGGCGGCAGCGAATGACGGAACCGGCCAGCAGCGGGTAGGGGGTCGGAACCAGTACGTCGACGGGGTCACCATCCAGAGAGAGGGTCGCGTTCACGTAGCCGTAGTTGCACGGATAGAACATCGGGGTAGACATGAAGCGATCGACGAAAATAGCGCCGCTGTCCTTGTCGACTTCGTATTTGATCGGGTCGGCATTCTGCGGGATTTCGATGATGACATAGATATCGTCGGGCAGGCTCTTGCCGGCCGGTACCAGGTTCAGGCTCATGATATTTCCTTCGTTGTTAGTATCAGGATTGCAGGCCGATATTATAGCGATGTGATGTTAAATGACCATATTTCAGCGGATATCGCAGCCAAAGAAGGGTGATGTTTCCGGTTTGCGGCGCGTTGATGCGTGCAGGATGCAACAAAACAGCTGTTTTGATGCCTTGCCGGTGACCTTGGTCATCGGCAAGGGATGTTGAGTTGCAAGTGCAGAGAGTCAGAGCGAGTAGGGGAGTCTCGACTCGTTGACCAGTCGCGACAGTGCTGTTACGACATGAGGATCAAACTGGGTGCCGGAGCGGGACTGGATATACTCCATGGTCTGCGCCAGCGTCCAGGGCTCCTTGTAGGGGCGTTTGCTGAGCAGGGCATCGAATACATCGACCACCGCCACTATCCTCGCCGACAGCGGGATCTGCTGGCCAGCCAGCTGCAGCGGGTAGCCCTTGCCATCGAAGTGCTCGTGGTGGCCCCGAGCGATTTCGGCGCCGAGAGAGAGGTAGCTGGTGCCCTCCACCATCTCGCCCGCCTTGTGCAAGATATTGGCGCCGATTCCTGCGTGCTGCTCCATGATGGCTCGCTCATCGGGATCGAACCGCCCCGGTTTGTGCAGGATATGATCGGGGGTACCGACCTTGCCCACATCGTGCAGGATGGAAGCCATGCCGATCATTTCGACAAACTCCGGGGTCAATTGCTCCGGATAAACCGCCATCTGCTGCAACTCATCCACCAGTGCGTCGGAGAGTTTTTGCACCCGCAGTACATGTTCGCCAGTATCGGAGTCGCGAAACTCTGCCAGCGCCGCCAGCGCCACCACTGTGGCCTCTTGGGCGCGCAGCAACTGGTTGTAGAGATAGAGGTTGTCGTAGGCCGCCGAGATGCGCTGGCAGAAGACATCCAGCAGATCGCACTCGAGGGGATCCAGTGGTTGGGTAGGGGTAAAGCTCAACACGAACTCGCGGCCATTCTGGGCGGCGATATAGAGGGAATCCTGAGGGTGTTCAAAGCGGTTGCAGCGTGCCGCCAATGCCTTCATGACCGAGTCGTTGAGGGTAGGAAAATCGGTTAGCTTGCCCTCGTCCAACAGGGTCTCGTAGTCGCCGGTGGCAGCCAGGATCTCCAGCGTCTCTTCGCCGGGGCGGCGTTCGGCGCAGATAGCCCCTTCGGTGCCCACATCGAGAATGGCGCTGATCTGTTTGAGCACACCAGAGGCAAATTCTTTGAGCGAATGAAGATGGTAGAGATCACCGGCACCTTCGAGAATTTTTCCGAGCCCCTGACGGCTCTTGTCGATGGCGCTGAGGGTTTCGTATGAGCGCAGAGAGGCGATGACGGTGGTGTAGAGTTTTTGTACCGTCAGCTCGGTCTTGGTCTTGTAGTCGTTGATGTCGTAATCGAGGATCACCCGCTGCTCGGGGGCCTGACCGGGCTGGCCGGTACGCAGCACGATCCGTACCAGCGAGTTGCGCATTTCGTTGCGGATCCGGTGAACCAGCCGCAAACCGGCATCTTCGGTTTCCATCACCACATCGAGCAGGATCAGGGCAATTCTGGGATTGGCTTCCAGCATGCGACCTGCTTCGGCGCCGCTGTAGGCATTAAGCAATTCAAGCGGGCGCGATTTGTAGTGAATATTGGAGAGGGCCAAGCGTGTGGCATGATGAATATCCGGCTCATCATCCACGATCAGCACTTGCCATGGGTTGAGTGCCTTGGGGACCACGACCTCTTCTTCATCGAGTTCGATGATGTCGTCGTCCAGCAAGATGTCGTCCTTGTCTTGGGCACTGCTCATATCGGTTACGCCTCCGGCGCTCAATGAGTATGTGGACAGTATGCACGATTACATCTGCTCGGATCATCAGGATAAGTGTATATCGTGAGCTGGCTCCGCCTCTTTATCTCTACTCGAAAGGCTCCAGATATCCCTGGATCGACTTCTTCAACCAGGCCAACACCTTGCCGTGATAGGCGTTTTCCGCCAGATAGACACCATAATCACGCCACTGCAGGCTGAACTTGTGTTTCAGGGTCAGCAGGGTGCCTTGTCGCAGCTGGCTCTGGATTAGTGGCGAGGGGAGCACCGCCCAACCCAGTCCGTCCAGCACCGCATTGCGCATCAACTCGAAGCTGGAGAGGCCGATATGCTGGCCCCCTACTGGCAACAGGCTTTTTACCGAAAATTCATCGATATAAGAGAGGGTAACCTGAGTGTGATCAGTCAGATCCTGCTGTTTCACCCGTCGCAGGTCGGCCAGTGGATGGCTGGGCGCCACCACCATCAGGGTGCGAATGGGGTTGAGCACGTCGATGTTGAGGCCGCTGCGCTCCTGATCCTCGGTGATGAGGCCAAATGCTGCATCGACAAAGCCCTCTTCCACCAGTGCGGGCAGTTCGGGTGGGGAGGCGAGCACCAGCGAGATACTGGTACCGGGAAACTGGCTGCGCAAGGCAGCCAGCATCTCGCGCCACACCTGTTCCGGGATAGCGTCATCGCGCGCAACCCGTAGCGCCACCTCGGCGCCGGAGGCGTAGTGTTCACACTTTAGCTTGAGGCTGTTGGCCGCTTGCAGGAGTCGCTTGCAGTCATCCAGTACCAGCTCGCCGATGTCGGTCAGGCGACTCTGATTGGCACCGCGTTCAAAAAGTTCGACGCCAAGCTCCACTTCAAGAGAGGCGATGGATGTGCTGACGGCGCTGCGGCTTTTGCCAAGTCGTCTGGCGGTATTGGCAAGAGAGCCACTGTTTGCGGACTCTACGAAGAGTTCTATCTGATAGAGCTTCATGATGATGTGCAATAAGGAGGGATCTAGCACCACCTTAGCCCGACCTCTGATAGCAAGGCAAACCATCAGCGTCTGATAACTCGACGCTCAGCGATTCCTGCCCCTGCCGTGACTGCGGCTATCATCTCTACCGTCGCAGCAACAGAAGGAAAATTCTATGTTAATCAGTCGCATGCTTTTAGCGCGCATATTTTTGACGGGGGCCATCCTCACCGAAGTAGCGGGGACATCCAGTATGGCGATGATCCCAGAGGATGCAGCGGGATGGATGAACTACCTGCCGATGTGGGTTTTGATCTCGATCTCTTACCTGTTACTGGCCAAAGCCGCCAAAACAATCTCCATTGGTATTGCGTTCGCATTATGGGAGGGTCTGGGGATTGCACTGATCACCGTCGTCTCCGTGTTGTTTCTCGATTACAACCTGAACGTTCAGGAGCTGATCGGTCTTGCGCTGGTAATAGTGGGTATTGTTATGGTGACCATGGGGGAAACCCATGACGACCCGGTGACAGGAAGTGATACGAGTCATGCGAAGGAGGCGGTATGCACCCGTTAATTATCGTGTTTGGCGCCGCACTGCTGGATATCGGCGCCAATATGGCGATCAACCGCTCGCGGGGATTCCGCTATAAAGGGTGGGGAATGCTGGGAATTATGCTGGTATTGGGTGCCTTTACCCTGCTCTCCGAAGCGGTGAGCAGTGGCAAGATTGATCTTGCTGTGGCCTATGCCACTTGGGGCGCCATCGGTATTCTGGGTACAGCCCTCGGTGGTTTGCTCATCTTCCGTGAGCGACTCAAGCCCATCGGCTGGGCAGGAATGATGGTGATGGCGCTGGCCGTCGCCATGCTGACCACCGCCTGATAACGCTTTATCAATGACCAAGCCGCCCGGTTCGCCGGGCGGCTTTTTGTTTGGCCGATGCAGGCTCAGCACGGCGCTTCGTAGAGCTCCAGCGGCAGACCATCCGGGTCGGCGAAGAAGGTGAAGCGCTTGTCGGTCAGCTCGTCCACCCGCACCGGCTCAACATCGACTTGATGAGCATGCAGATGGGTGATGACCCGGTCGAGGTCGCTGACCCGAAAAGCGAGATGGCGCAGGCCGCATGCCTCGGGGCGGGAGGGGCGCTCGGGGGACGAGGGGAAGCTGAATAGCTCAAGCTGGCTGCCGTCTGGCAGGGCCAGATCCAGTTTCCACGACTGGCGCGCCTCGCGCAGGGTCTCCGCAATGATGGGCAGCCCCAGCACCTCGTGATAGAAGTGGCGCGAGCGTTGGTAGTCGCTGGCGATGATGGCCACATGGTGGATGGCGTCAAACAGCGGAAAGGTCATGGTGTTTCCTTGTCAGCAGCATAGTGAACGGGCAGCCTGCGCTGCCCGTGTTGTTGATCTAGTTGAAGAAACCGCCGAACCAGTCATCCAGTGCACTGCGTGGTGTCGTACTGCTGGCGCAGCTGGTCGGGGAGCCCATAGTCGAAGTTTTGGCCGGAACCTGCAGGCTGCCCGGGCAGTCGCTGGTGACGCGGGTGCCGCTGGCACGGGAGAAGTTGGCCCAGGTGACCCCCTCAGGCATCTGCAGGCTCAGGCTGTTGACGCCACGCTGGCTCATGTAGCCGCTAAAGAGCTGCAGTGCCCCGCTGGCGCCGGTCAATCCTGCCGGGGTGTTGTCGTCGCGACCGACCCAGATACTGACCAGCTCGTTGTTGTCCATCCCGGTAAACCAGGAGTCGCGCAGCTCGTTGGTGGTGCCTGTCTTGGCCGCCATGGTAGCGCCGGGGAACTTGGCACTGAGCGCGCGGGCCGTGCCCTGGCTCACCGTCTTGGTCATGGCGAACAGGGTCAGCCAGCTTGCCTGACTGTCGGTGACCCGTTTGGCGGTCTGATCATGCTGATAGAGCAGGCTGCCATCCCCCTTGACCACGGCACGAATGGCCGACAGCGGCTGGGTCAGCCCCTGATTGGCGATGGGCAGATACATCTGGTTCACCTCCATCGGCGAGAGGGCCACCGCCCCCAGCACCAGCGATGGATAAGGTTGGATCTCCTGCTGCACCCCCAGCTTGTGCAGTGTGTCGACTACCTTCTCCAGCCCCACCTGCAGACCCAGATTGACAGTCGGCACGTTGAGGGAGCCGGCCAGCGCATCCATCAGCGGTACGCTCTGGCGGAACTTGCGATCGTAGTTTTGCGGCGTCCAGACCTGACCATCCTGACCACGAATGCGGATCGGCTGATCTTTGAGCGGGGTCGCCAGGGTCAGCCCATTGGAGAGGGCGGTGAGGTAGACAGCCGGTTTCACCAGCGAGCCGATCTGGCGGCGGGCATCCAGCGCCCGGTTGAACCCGGCGTAACGGGGATCGCGGCCACCCACCAGCGCCACCACTTCGCCCTTATGCCAGTCGGAGACCACCATGGCCGCCTCCAACTTTTTCTTGCCGCGCTGTTTCTCGATCTGGGCAAGCCCGGAAGAGACGGCCTGCTCGGCGGCATGCTGGGCGATGGGGTCGAGGCTGGTGAAGATCTTGAGGCCAGACTGCTTGAGCAGATCGGCGCCGAAGCGGCTCTGGATCTCTCGCTTGAGCAGTCCCATAAAGGCCGGAGTGCGGCCATAACTCATCTGGCCACGGGTGATGATGCCGAGGGGCTGACGGCTGGCCAGCTCATATTCGGCCTGGGTCAGGCTGCCGTGATCCATTAGCAGCTTCAGCACCAGATCCCGGCGAGTCTTGGCCCGCTCCGGGAAGCGCCAGGGGTCGTAATAGGAGGGGCCCTTCACCAGACCGACCAGCAGGGCGACCTGATCGATATCCAGCTCGTTGACCGGAATGCCGAAGTAGAAGTAGGAGGCGAGGCCGAAACCGTAGACCCCTTGCGAGAAGTTCTGTCCCAGATAGACCTCGTTGAGGTAGGACTCGAGGATCTCGTCCTTGCTGTAGCGATAGTCGATCAGCACTGCCATGTAGGCTTCCTGCAGTTTGCGCCACAGGCTGCGTTCACGGGTCAGGAAGAAGTTCTTGGCCAGCTGCTGGGTCAGGGTACTGCCTCCCTGCACGGTGCGACCTGCGATCAGGTTGGCGAACATGGCCCGCATGATGGCCACCGGCGAGACGCCGCCATGCTGGTAAAAGTCGCGATCTTCGGTGGTGAGCAGGGTCACCAGCAGGCTGTCGGGTACCTCGCTGAGGCGAACCAGCAGGCGATCTTCCCGATCCTCGGTATTGAGGCGATCGAGCAGCACCGGGTCCATCTGGGCGTAACCGAGCTGGCGCTGGTTCTCCAGCGACTGGATTCCCTCAAGGCGCGGGCCGTTGAAGGTGAGGCGCAGGCCACGGGCTCCATCGGCGCCATCATAGAACTCGAACGGACGGCGAATAAGCTCGATGCGGTTGCCGTTGATGGTGTATTCACCCGGCGTGTGAGGCAGGCGCACCTGCTTGTAGCTGAGCATGTTGAGCTCGCGCAGCATCTGGTCGCGCGACAGGCGCTGACCCGGATAGAGCTCCAGCGGACGGCTGTAGACCATCACCGGCAGCTGCCACTTCTCGCCGTCAAATCGCTCGCGCACCTGGGTATCGAGGTAGATGCCAAACACCACCATGAAGGCCGCTACCACCAGCGAGAGCTTGAAGCCAAGCCAGAACAGCTTGCGCCAGATGGTACGCTTGGGTGGCGCTTTCTTGGGGGCGCGCTTGCGTCGTTGGGTTGCCATAAATCCTCTTTGCTTTCCTTTCTACTTGTTATGTCGCATTCGCGAACGTCCGATCGGGCCTGGCCAATCGAACCTAGATACCCATCTTCTTCTTGGTGACTCTGGTCGGCATCGCCTCCAGCGGATTGTCCGGCCAGTAGTGGCGGGGATAGCGCCCCTTCATCTCTTTTTTCACCTGCTCGTAGGAGCCAGCCCAGAAAGCGGCCAGATCGGCAGTGATCTGCAGCGGTCGCTGGGCGGGGGAGAGCAGCTCCACCACCAGCGGTACCCGGCCATCGGCCACGCAGGGGGTCGAACCTTGCCCGAACATCTCCTGAATGCGCACCGGGATCACCGGTGCCTGCCCCGGCTGATAGCGGATCCGCACCCGGCTGCCGGTAGGCGCAGCAAAGTGGCTCGGCAGTGCCTCGTCCAGCCGTTTGGGCAACGGCCAGGGCAGGGATTGGCGCAGGATGTCGCTCATATTGAGCCTCTTCAGCTGCTCCAGCCGGGTCATACCGCTCACCGCTGGCAGCAGCCACTGTTCCAGCGTGGCCAGCAGGCTCTCGTCATCCATCGCGGGCCACCCCTCATCGGGCAGCCAGTCGCGGGCGCAGCGCAGGCGGGCCAGCAGCCCTTCGCTGCTCTCGTCCCAAGGCAGTACATGCAGCCCCTTGCGGCGAATGCCTTGCAGAAGGCAGCGCCCTTTCTGCTCGTCAGAGAGTTTGGTCAGTGGTCGCTGGCTCAGCACCAGCTCGCCGATCACCTGCTGGCGTTCGGCGCGCACCCGCTCTTCCCGCTCATCCCAGTCGAACCACTGCCGTTCGCTCACCAGTTCCGGCAGCAGGGGAACCAGCTCGTCAAGATCGACCGGTTCGGCGATAAAAATGCGGCTGCCGCGATCGTTCTGCCCCATCTCGATGGCGATGAGGGCGGCTTGTCCCTGACAGGGATGACCTTCTACCAGATCGCAGCTCACCCCACCACTGAGTTGATAACGACTGCCGCTGCGCAGTTTGCCAATGCGATCCGGCCAGGCGAGGGCGCAGAGTAGCCCCAGCCACTGACCCTGCGCACTGGCAGGGCGTACGCCAAGCCGTTCAAACCAGCGGGCCGCACCCTGACGCAGGGCACTTTGACGGCGGTGGAACAACACAGAGAGGCGCTCCGATCCTCGCAGATCTTCTTCCTGCAACGCCACCAGATAAGCGGCATCGGCGACAATCCCTGTCAGACCTTCAGCTTCCAGCTCGCGGGCGCGCAGCAGCATGCGAGCGAGGCGAGGGTGGGTACCGAAGGCGGCCATGGCGCGGCCAGCGGCAGAGAGTTGTTGCTCACCCTCCGGCTTCATGGCGCCAAGGGCCACCAGCAACCGCTGGGCGCTGGCCACCGCAGCGGCGGGGGGCATGTCCAGCAGCGGCAGATCTTCCACCTTTGCCCCCCACTGGGCGGCGTCCAGCAACAGGCCGGTCAACTCCTGAGTGAGAATGTCTGGCGGGCTCTGCTCGGCGAGTCGCTCCTGCACCTCGCTGCTCCAGAGCCGGTAGCAGACGCCGGGGCCGAGACGGCCAGCACGGCCTGCCCGCTGGGTGGCGGAGGATTTGGCTATCTGGCGGGTCTCCAGTCGGGTGACACCGCTTTTCAGATCGAACGATGCCCGTCGTTCCAGCCCGCTGTCGATCACCACCGAAATCCCCTCGATGGTGAGGGAGGTCTCCGCCACATTGGTGGTGAGCACCAGCTTACGGCGGCCCGCAGGCGCCGGTTCGATGGCCGCCTGCTGCGCTGCCATATCGAGGCGGCCGTAGAGGGGGACGAGGGTCACATCGTCCGGCAGTTTGTCTGCCAACCACTGCGCCAACCGCTCGATCTCACCCTGTCCGGGCAGGAAGACCAGCAGGCTGCCAGCTTGGCCGGCCAGCGCTTCGAGCACCACGGCGCCGACTTGCGGCTCCAGCCACTGCTGGCGATTGGCGGGGCGGTAGTGGTAGTCGATGGGAAAGCCGCGCCCTTCGGAGCGAACCACAGGGGCATCCGGCAACAAGGTCTCGAGTGCCATGCCATCCAGGGTTGCGGACATCACCAGTAGCTTGAGATCATCGCGCAATCCCTGCTGGCTCTCGATGGCGAAGGCCAATGCGGTATCGGCGTGCAGACTGCGTTCGTGGAACTCATCGAAGATCACCAGCGAGACGCCAGTCAGCTCAGGGTCTTGTTGCAACATCCGGGTCAGCACCCCTTCGGTGACGATCTCGAGCCGGGTTGCTGAGCTGGTGCGGCTCTCACCGCGTACCCGCAGGCCGATGCGCTCGCCCACCTTCTCCCCCAGTTGGCGCGCCAGAAAAGTGGTGATATTGCGCGCCGCAAGGCGCCGTGGCTCCAGCATGATGATGCGGCCGGGTAGCCGGTTCTGACGCACCAGCTCCAGCGGCAGCAGGGTCGATTTGCCCGCGCCGGGTGGCGCCTGCAGGATCACGCTGGTGTGGCTGTCGAGGGCGGCAAAGAGTTCGGGCAATACCGAAACGATGGGGAGCTGGGACAAAGCGATGAGCACCTTCTGTGGCAACCGGTAAAACGGCGCCTATTCTGCCACAGCCGCCCGTGCCACCGTGAGTGGATGTGCGGATATGGCCACTCGGGCGGGAGGCTGGCGAGACATGGCCGGATAGCTGCCATAGAATGGGCCCATCCAATGAGCGTGAAAAAGGCATTATCACCACATGGCCAAACTCTTCTTTGCCCTGCCCGTCAAGGAGCTCGCCCCCGAGCTCATCGCCTGGCGCGATCAGCTGCCCTGGCCCGGTCAGCCGGTGCCGCAAGCCAACCTCCACCTGACCCTGGCATTTCTGGGTGAGGCTGACGAGTTGACCACCCGCCGCCTGATCGCCGCCGTGGAGCGTCAGCACTGTCCGCCGCTCTCCATCAGGCTGGATGAGACCGGCTGGTTCAGCCGGGCCAAGGCTGCCTGGATTGGCCCGAAGGAGTGGCCCAACGAGCTGACCGTGCTGGCAAAGGCGCTGCGCCGCCACGGCGAGAAGTTGCGCCTTGGCAATGGCGAGCAGGGTTATCGCCCCCATGTCACCCTGTCGCGCAAGGCGGGTGAGGCTCCGGCCATCCTGCCTGCCCCAAATTTTCTGCTGCAGGCCGATGAGTTCTGCCTCTATCAATCCATCTCGACTCCGGACGGGGTACGCTACGAGCCGCTTGCCTGCTGGCCGCTGCGCGCCCGGGTAAAAGAAGACGCGCGGAGGGCTAACCCGTGATCTTTGATCCCCCCCTGCAATCGGGCCAGCTGGTGGCCCGCTACAAGCGCTTTCTGACCGATGTGCAACTCGATAACGGCGAGGTCATTACCATCCATTGCGCCAATACCGGTGCCATGACCGGTTGTGCCGATCCGGGTACTCGGGTCTGGTACTCCACTTCCGATAACCCCAAGCGCAAGCTGCTCAACAGCTGGGAGATCGCCGAGAGCCCGGCGGGCCACTTTATCTGCGTCAACACGGCGCGCGCCAACCAGATCGCCCGCGAGCTGATCGAGCAGGAGGCTATCGCTCCGCTGGCGGGTTACAGCCGGTTGCGCACCGAGGTGAAGTATGGCGAAGAGAACAGTCGCATCGATCTGTTGCTGGAAGATGACGAGAAGGGCAATTGTTACATCGAGGTAAAATCGGTCACCCTGCTCGACGAGCGGGAGGAGGCTGGCATGGGCTACTTCCCCGATGCGGTCACTGCCCGTGGCGCCAAGCATTTGCGTGAATTGATGGCCATGAAAGCGGCCGGTCACAGGGCCGTGCTGCTCTTTATGGTGTTACACTCCGGAATAAGCCGGATGCGCCCTGCAACCCATATAGATCCGCACTATAGTCTGCTAATTGAGCAGTCAATTGCGGCGGGGGTTGAAATTTTATGCTATCGGCCCCATGTTGGGGTGCAAGGCATGGTGGCCCAAGGGTTTATCCCGTTTGACTCTGGTCACCTGTTACCCGAGGGGAGTTCATAAATATTGGAGTGGGTAACATTATTGGTACGGCTCGTTTGCTTACCCGTTACCCTTCTGCTATAGATGTCGCCCTCAAATTATGGATGGCACGGGTAGCGTGCTGAATTAGGAGACAGGGCATGCCAACAGGCGAAAACAGGAAATCTCTGGGCCCCCTGGCCATTGCGGGTGTCGCGCCTTACCAGGAAAAGCCGGGTGAGGAGTACATGAATGACCAACAAAAGGCGCATTTTCGCAAGATCCTGGGTGCCTGGCGCAACCAACTGATGCAGGAAGTTGATCGTACCGTCGACCATATGAAAGACGAGGCTGCCAACTTCCCGGATCCCGTGGATCGTGCCGCGCAGGAAGAAGAGTTCGCTCTCGAACTGCGTACCCGCGACCGTGAACGCAAGCTGATCAAGAAGATCGAGAAGACCTTGCAGCTGCTTGAAGACGATGATTTCGGTTACTGCGAACACTGCGGTATCGAGATCGGTATCCGCCGTCTGGAAGCCCGTCCGACTGCCGACCTCTGTGTCGATTGCAAGACGCTGGCCGAGATCAAGGAAAAACAGATGGCCGGTTGATCCCGACCCTCTGGTATATGAAAAAGGGAGCTCGCGGGCTCCCTTTTTTATTGAGCTTTTGGCTGTCGCGCCCCAGAATGCAGCCTCAATGAATCGCTTACCCGAACAGTCATGCCAGTGAATCCCCCGTCCTCACCCCTTGTACGTCCCTATGTCGGCCGCTTTGCTCCCTCACCCTCAGGCCCGCTTCATTTCGGTTCGCTGATCGCCGCCCTCGGCAGCTTTTTGCAGGCCAGAGCGCAGCAGGGACGCTGGTTGGTACGCATCGAAGATATCGATCCGCCGCGGGAGATGGCGGGGGCTGCGGCCCTGATCCTCAAGACTCTTGAAGCATATGGCCTCGAGTGGGATGGGGAGGTGATGTTCCAGAGCGCGCGCCACGGCCGTTATAACGAGATCATCGACCAGCTCTATCGGGCGGGGGACCTCTACTGGTGCCGCTGCACCCGGCGCGAAATCATGGCCGCGGGCGGTCTCTACAGCGGCCACTGCCGCACGCTGGGGCTTGCGGCCGAAGGTTGCGCCGCCCGGCTGCGCCAGCACCATCCGGTCTACCACTTCGACGATCGTTTGCAGGGCCATATCGCGGTACCGGCGGCGCTCGCCGAGGAGGATTTCATTATCCGCCGCCGCGACGGGCTCTACGCCTACAACCTGGCGGTGGTGGTGGATGATATGGACAGCGGCATCACCGAGATAGTGCGCGGCGCCGATCTGCTGGAGCCCACGGTGCGCCAGATTGCCCTCTACCAGACCCTGGGGGCAGCGGTGCCCGACTGGGTGCATTTGCCGCTGGCGGTGCTGGCCGACGGCAACAAGCTCTCCAAGCAGAACCATGCGCCGGCGCTGGCGCTCGATGAGGTGCGCCCGGCCCTGTGGCAGGCGCTGCACTTCCTCGGCCAGTGCCCGCCGCCCGAGCTGATGGCGAGCCGAATCGACGAGATCATCGAGTGGGGCATCGCCAACTGGCAGCTAGAACGGGTGCCCGCCAGCGAGAAGATCCCGCTCGCGGATTGCTGAGTCGACCAGGTGATTTTTGTTTGATTGACCGCTATTTTCGCTGGCAGACGGTTTCATGCGGGATCAATTGTCAGCACGGTTTTTCATTTGGTTAGGCGTGAGCTATCATAGGCCGCTATTTTTTGGCCTCCCGTCAATTTAGAAGTCATGAAGAGGTGTACCATTTTTTCCCAGATCGCAAACTTTTGCCGCAAGGTGCTCGGCAAGGAAGACGGCGAGCAGTCGGTGGAATCCCCCATTCCAGCCCGTGTCGCCGGTCAACGTCGTACCTTAAGCCGTGATCAGCACCCGATTTCGCGCAAAGAGATCAGCGAGAATGCACTCAAGGTGCTCTATCGCCTGAACAAAGGGGGCTATGAGGCCTACCTGGTCGGCGGCGGAGTCCGGGATCTGCTGCTCGGGAAGACGCCCAAGGATTTCGACATCGCAACCGATGCGACGCCGGAGCAGATCAAGGCGCTGTTCAGCAACTGCCGCCTGATTGGCCGTCGTTTCCGCCTGGCCCACATTGTCTTTGGTCGTGACGTGATCGAAGTGGCCACCTTCCGGGGTCACCACCATCAGGTCAATACCAGCAAACATGTGTCGGCCCAGTCTGATGAAGGCATGCTGCTGCGCGACAACGTCTACGGCACCATCGAAGAGGATGCCGAGCGCCGCGACTTTACCGTCAACGCCCTCTACTACAGCGCCAAAGATTTCACCCTGCACGATTTCGAAGGGGGTCTGGAAGATCTGGCCGAGCGCAAGCTTGAGCTGATCGGTGATCCCGAGACCCGTTATCGTGAAGATCCGGTGCGGATGCTGCGCGCCGTGCGCTTCGCCGCCAAGCTGGATATGACCATCAGCCCGCGCACTGCCGCCCCCATCAAGGAGCTGGCGCCACTGCTGCAAGACATCCCTGCAGCCCGCCTGTTTGAGGAGACCCTCAAGCTGTTCCTGGCTGGCGACGGTCTGGCGACCTACAAGTTGCTGCGCGAGTATGGTCTGTTCCAGCAGCTCTTCCCGCAAGTGGCTGCGCTGTTTACCCCGCACGGCAACTCGCCCTATGAGCAGTTTATCGAGCAGGCGCTGATCGATACCGACACCCGCGTTCGTGAAGAGAAGCGCGTCACCCCCGCCTTCCTCTATGCCACCCTGCTGTGGGGCTGCGTCGAGGCCCGTGGTCGGGTGCTGGAGAACGAGAGCGGCCTGCCCTGGTATGACGCCTTCATGCTTGCGATCAACGAGGTGCTGGACAATCAGGTGCGGATCATCGCCGTTCCCCGCCGTTTCACCACAGATGTCCGCGACATCTGGGCACTGCAACAGCGGCTGACCCGTCGTCAGGGCAAGCACCCCGAGCGCGCCATGGAGCATCCCAAGTTCCGCGCGGCGTTCGACTTCCTGTTGCTGCGCAACCGGGTCGAGCGCGGTCTCGGCGAGCTGGCCAGCTGGTGGGAGCGCTATGTTGCCTCCAATCCGGATGTGCGCCCGCAATTGCAGCGTGAAGCGACCCGTCGCCCGGCCAGCGGTGAGCGCGGCGAGGCTCGCAGCCACGATGGCGAGAAGCGCAGCAGCAACAGCCGCAACCGTCGTCGCCCCCGTCGCCGCAAACCGAAAGTGGCCGAGTGACAACAGACGTGATGACCGAGGTCTTCATCGCCATTGGTTCCAACCTGTCTGACCCGCTGGGTCAGGCTCTTCGCGCCGTTGCCGCGTTGGCAAGGTTGCCGGAATCTGTGCTGGTGGAGGCCTCGTCGTTTTACAGCAGCCGCCCCATGGGGCCTGCTGACCAACCGGACTACGTCAATGCCGTGGCCCGGCTCAATACCCGGCTCGCGCCCCTTGCGCTGCTGGATCAATTACAAAAAATCGAGCTGGAACAGGGACGTGTGCGCAAAGATGAGCGGTGGGGGCCGAGAACTCTGGATCTCGATCTGCTGCTCTATGGGGATCAGGTGATCAACCATGAGCGTCTGATCGTACCCCACTACGGCATGAAGGAGCGGGAGTTCGTGCTGCTGCCCCTTGCCGAAATTGCGCCTGCTCTGGTGCTGCCCTGCGGCACCCCGCTCGCCCGACTGGTTGCCCGCTGCCCGCACAATGATCTGGCCATCATTGCCCCGCGTGCAGACGTACAGGAGCCTCTATGAGCAAGATCACCACCGCCAGCCTGCTGAAGATGAAGCAGGAAGGTCAAAAGTTCACCGCCATCACCGCCTATGATGCCACCTTTGCCAAGCTGTTCGACGACGAGGGGGCCCACGTGCTGCTCATCGGCGATTCGCTGGGCATGGTGCTGCAAGGGGGTCAGGATACCCTGGCGGTCAACATGGATGAGATGGTCTATCACACCCGCTGTGTGGCGCGCGGTGCCAGCAAGGCACTGGTGGTCGCCGATATGCCGTTCATGAGCTACGCCACCCCCGAGCAGACTTACCAGAACGCCGCCCGCCTGATGGCGGCCGGTGCCCGCATGGTGAAGATGGAAGGGGGCGACTGGCTCTGTGACTCCATCCGCCACCTTACCCGCAACGGGGTGCCGGTGTGCGGTCACCTCGGCCTCACCCCGCAATCCGTTCATGTCTTTGGCGGCTTCAAGGTGCAGGGGCGAGATGAGTTTCAGGCGCAGGAGATCTACCGTCAGGCCCTCGAACTGCAAGCGGCCGGTATCCAGCTGCTGGTGCTCGAGTGTGTGCCCACTGCGCTGGCCGAGCGAATCACCAAGGCGCTTCGCATCCCGGTGATCGGCATTGGTGCCGGCCCCGCGACCGACGGTCAGATTTTGGTGATGCACGATGCCTTTGGCGTCACCTCCGGCTATGTGCCCAAGTTCACCAAGAACTTCCTGGCCGAGACCGGCGATGTGCGTGCCGCCATCCGCCTCTATGTCCAGCAGGTGAGCGAGGGGAGTTTCCCCGGCCCGGAGCACTGCTTCAACTGATCCTGGCTGTTGCATGATGGGGGCTGCGGCCCCCGTCTCTGCTTGTCAGCCTCGCACAGTTAATCCGTATAGCTAATCCGTATCTTATTGATTCATCTAAAGGTGAACTGCTGATAGCCATGTTCGTGCCCCATCCCGCCCGAGCGCTACCGGTAGATGCAACCCGTCTCTCTTTTTGATTTATCGGAAGGTGAACTGCTGATGTTGGTCGTAAATAATCCCGTCGTTCTGCGTGAGCAGATCAGCCAATGGCGCCGTGAAGGGCGTGCCATCGCATTCGTGCCCACCATGGGCAACCTGCATCAGGGCCACCTGACGCTGGTGAAAGAGGCGCACAGCCACGCCGAGAAGGTGGTGGTCAGCATCTTCGTCAACCCGATGCAGTTCGACAAGGCCGAGGATCTTGCCAACTACCCGCGCACTCTGGAGCAGGATTGCGCTGCGCTGGAAGCGGCCGGTGTCGATATGGTATTCACCCCGACGCCGGAGATCATGTATCCGCAGGGGCTGGCCAGCCAGACCTTCGTCGAGGTGCCGGGTCTCTCCAATCTGCTGGAGGGGGCGCTGCGTCCGGGTCACTTCCGCGGGGTCAGCACCGTCGTCACCAAGCTGTTCAATCTGGTACAGCCGGATGTGGCCTGCTTTGGCCAGAAGGATTACCAGCAGTTGGCGCTTATTCGCAAGATGGTGGCCGACATGGCGATGCCCATAGAGATCGTCGGCGTGCCGACCGTGCGGGCCGAAGACGGGCTGGCACTCTCTTCCCGCAACGGCTACCTGACTGCCGCCGAGCGGGCCATTGCTCCCGAGCTGGCGCGCACCATGAACTGGATCGCCGAGCAGATCGAAGCGGGTGACCACCACCTGCCCTCCTTGGTGGCGCAGGCCAGCCAACGCCTCGACAACGCCGGTTTTCGTACCGATGCCATCGACATCGTCGATGCCGCCACCCTCGAATCTGCCACTGACGAGAGCGCGCAGCTGGTGATCCTGATGGCTGCCTATCTGGGCAAGGCCCGCCTTATCGACAACCGCGTCGTCACCGTAAAGAAGTAATTCTCCCGATTGTCAGCGGACGCCTTCCCGGGCGTCCGCTGCTTTTTCACGCCTGCCATTTGGCGTTTTCCCTCGCGACTCTGCTCGCACCCGCTGTTTTCTCGCTCCACAATCGGCCCTGATGGCCGCTACAGGTGTTTATTTATGTTTACCTTGTTTGCTTCGTTGCTCTTCTGTCTGCTCTGTTTTGCCCTGACCCGGCTACCCGCTTCGGTGCCGCTCTCGCGCAAGGTGCTCGCCGGTCTGCTGCTGGGGGGGCTGTTTGGTCTCGCTCTGCAGCTGGGCTGGGGCGCCGATGATGCCGGCGTCCAGCAGACCCTGGAGTGGGTCAATATCATCGGCGGCGGCTATGTCAGCCTGCTCAAGGTGGTGATGATGCCGCTGGTGTTCACCTCCATCCTCTCCGCCATCAACAAGCTGGAGCAGGCCCAGTCCCTCGGCAAGATCAGCGCCGTGCTGATCGGCTCCATGCTGACCCTGGTGATGATCGCCGGTGTGGTAGGGATGAGCATTACCCACCTGAGCGGCCTTACCGCCACCGGGCTGTTGAGCCACGGCAGCGACGCGGCAGCCCTGCAACAGAGCATGAGCACCATCGACAGTGCCCAGACCCTGCCGGCTCTGCTGCTCTCGCTGGTGCCCACCAACTTTGCTGCTGATATGGCGGGTAGTCGCGGCCTCTCGGTGATCGGGGTGGTGATCTTCACCGTGCTGGCCGGGGTTGCCCTGCTGCAGATGAAGGCGGAGCATCCAGAGGCCGGTGCTCGCGCCGCTGTGGCCATCGACACCCTGCAACTGTGGGTGATGAAGATGGTGCGGGTGGTGATAGCGCTCACCCCCTATGGCGTGATGGCGCTGATTGCCCGAGTGGTGGCCCACTATCCGCTGAGCGAGATCCTTAATCTGCTCGGCTTTATTCTGGTCTGCTATGTCGCCATTCTGGCGATGTTTGCGGTACACATGGTGATCCTGCTGCTGATCGGTCAGAACCCGCTGCACTACCTGCGGGAAGTATGGGGCGTGCTCACTTTCGCTTTTATCTCCCGCAGCAGTGCCGCCTCCATTCCGCTCAGTATCGAGACCCAGCAGCGCCTTGGCGTGCCCGCCAGCATCGCCAATTTCGCCGCCTCATTCGGTGCCAATCTGGGTCAGAACGGCTGCGCCGGCATCTACCCGGCCATGATGGTGGCGATGATTGCCCCCATGCTCGGCATTAATCCGTTCGATCCGCTGTTCCTGCTGACTCTGCTGCCGGTGATTGCGCTGGGTTCCATCGGGGTGGCTGGCGTCGGCGGTGGCGGCACCTTCGCCGCGCTGATCGTGCTCTCCACTCTCAACTTCCCCATCGCGCTGGTGGGGGTGATGATCGCCATCGAGCCGCTGGTGGATATGGGCCGTACCGCTCTCAACGTCAACGGCTCCATCATGGCGGCGATGATCACCAAGCGCCTGCTGGGCAAACAGCAGCTGGCCGAGACGCAGGTGCTGGAGCAGCAGGCCGCCAGCTAACCCCGAGCGTTACCTAATATGAAAGAAGCCCGCAGTTGCGGGCTTCTTTCATATCGGCTGTGTTGCCTTGTGGGCAAACGCGGTTATTCGGCAGAGACGGGGTAACCGGCTCCTTTCCAGGCGAAGATGCCGCCCGGCACCCGATAGACCTGTTGATAGCCCTGAATCACCGCCCAGGCGGCAGCGTTGTGGCTGCGGCCGCACTTGACGAAGCCGCAGTAGATCACCACGGGGCGGGCTTTGTCTTCACCCAGCAGCGCCTGGAACTGCTCCGGTGTACCGCTTCCCTCGACGATCTCGCTCCAGTTGTCGCCAGCTTTGGCCTCTTTCACAAAGACAAAGTTTTTGGCCCCCGGAATGTGCTCTTTCTTGTAGGAGTCCTCATAGGGCATGGTGTCGATGATCACCAGCTCCTCGCCCTTGTCCATCCGGGTTTTCAACTCGGCCACGGTCAGCAGCTGATAGCCCCCCTGCTGCGCCTCCTGTGCCAGCTGCACAGCCGATTGTTCCAGCTTCACCTCCTGCTCGAACTGGTTGTCGCCACAGCCCGCGAGGGCAAAGCTGGCGGCGATCAGCGAGGCCACCAGAGTGCGGGAGCGCAATGTCATCATGTCACTACTCCTTTAGTACGGGAAAAACGGGAACGGGAAAAACGGGGCGGGAAGTTCGCAGCAGGGCGCCCGCAAGCGTCAGTAGCAGCAGATCCCGCACAATAGCTTCCGGCAACGAGCTGAGATCAGCCCTGCCCAGACAGCCGCAAGAGATGTCGAGCCCGATGGCAACGCCATAGCCCAACACCGGAATAAACAGGGCGAGCAGCCCGATCACCAGCCAGAGTCCCCAGCGCCGGTTGGCGATAACTGCCAGCCCTGCGCAGAGCTCAAGGGCAATCAGCCCCCAAGCGGCGAACGGGATCAGCGGCGGCCAGATCAGTCCAAAGGCGCCGATCTGCTCGATGAACAGGGTGGGGGAGACCAGCTTGAACCCGGCGGAGGCGAGGAAAAATCCCCCGAGTGCCAGATTGGCCAGCATGCGCAGATAAACAGCCATGGGATAGCTCTTTATCATCCATGACTCCGACTGCCAACCACTGGAGTTTGCTTCGCCATGTCCGGGCTATCGGCCGGATAGCGGGCCAACTCCCGATAGTCGCCGTCCGCTTCGCAGCGAAAGACGGCAGAGGTTTCACCGCTCTGGCACCACTGCTGCCACTCGTCTGGCGGGCAGTGGAGGCGAATGGCGAGGCCACAGCCGGCGCTGAGCAGGCGCGGCACGTCGCAGACCCGAAACGACTGGTCGTGCTGCTCCAGCCGCTTGCGCAGTCTGACCGTGCCGAGGGTGGAGTGGAACAGGTAGAGAAACTCCTGATTCATGATTTGCCTCCCGTGCTGGCGCGCGCGCCGAACAGGGCGGCACCCAGCGCACCGGCAAACTGGGCATCCGGGTGGGTGGCCACTTCGCAGCCCAACCCTTCGGCCAGATAGTGGCGGAAGGTGGCGCAGTGGCTGACACCGCCGGTAAAGAGTACGCTCGGTCGGGCGCCGAGGCGGCCGATAAAGTTGGCACTGCGCCGGGCCATGGAGCGGACGATACCGGCCAGGATTGACTCGGCCGGAATGCCCGCCGAGCGCAGGCTGATAGCCTCCGATTCGGCAAACACGGTACACATGCTGCTGATGTCGTGGGGCTCGGCCCCTTGCAGCAGTTCGTCAAGCTGCTCGACCCGAGCTCCCAGAGTGCGGGTGATCACCTCGAGAAAGCGACCGGTGCCGGCGGCGCACTTGTCGTTCATCAGAAAATCGGTGAGGTTGCCGTCGCTATCGAGCTGGATCACCTTGCTGTCCTGCCCGCCGATGTCGATGACGGTGTGTACCGACGAGCAGAGCAGGCGAGCCCCCAGCCCATGGCAGGAGATCTCGGTAACCCGGCGATCGGCGAACGACGCCAGATCGCGGCCATAGCCGGTCAGGGTCAGGTGGGGGCGCTCTGGCAAATCGGCCGAGAGCTCCTCCCAGCCTTGCTCGATGGCAGCCAGCGGACGAAAGGGGGTCGGCACCAGAAAACGGCGGACGATACGCCCGCCATCCTTGTGGTCGAACAGGATCCCCTTGGTCGCGGTGGAGCCCGAGTCAATCCCGATGGAGAGTGACACGGCGCCTCCTCACAGCATTTCGATAAAGGCCGCCAGCCGGGTCGCCAGTTGCCCCTTGTCGGCGCTGGAGTAGTCGGTCTCGACCGCCATGTAGGGGATGCCGTGGCGTTCTCGTACGTGACGCTTGATGGCGAGCGACTCCACCGCATAGGTGTGGCAGGCCTGCAGGATCACATCGATCACCCCGTCTGCCTGATACTCCTCCACCATCTGGCTCAGCAGATTCATGCGCTGGTGGTTGGGGGAGATGCAGGAGCAGCCGATGGCCAGATACTTGTCGGTCAGCGCATCGAACAGGTCACCCTCCTCGCTGACGCACTGCTCGGTCGCCTTGGCGCCGGTGCAGTTCTCGTAACCCACTACCCAGCCGCCGTGCTCCTCGATGAGGCGCACCACCTTGTCGGCCGCGCCGCCGATGGGGCAGCCGGTGATGAGGATGCGCGGGCGGGCATCGAGCCGCTTGCCCTCGGCATACTCGGCCTTGATGCGGCGGGTCATCTCCTGCAGCTCGCTGATGAGCTGCTCCTTGTCGAAGCGGAAGGTGGCGCCATAGACCACCTTGAGGATGTCGGTACCGCTCAGCGCCGGCGGGTTGAGCTGACCCAGCCGGTAGAAGTCGGCCAGCGCGCGGCGCTCGCGGTTCTTCAGCACGATGGCGTCGCGCAGCGCCTGCTCGCTGATGGGGTTGCCGAACTGCTGCTCCAGCAACTCCTTGAAGCGGACGATTTCGCTGCGCCACAGGGTGTGGGATGCTTCGTCATCGGCGCGATTGGGCAATTGCATCACATGCACCGGTTTGAACTCGGCCATGTACTCGTACATCTTCTTCTTGCCGTCGCAGGTGGTTTCCCCCACCACCAGATCGGAGAAGTAGAAGTAGGGGCACTTGTCGGTCTTGCCGAACCCGTAGCTGCTCTTGATCAGCGGGCAGAGGTTGCGGGGCAAGTCTTTCTCGGCCTCCTCGATGGTCTCGTCGCTGGTGGAGCAGAGCGATACCACCACCGCGCCGGCGGCCATCGCCATCTCCTGCGGCATAAAGGTGCAGTAGGTGCCGACCAGGGGGATCTGTCGCTCCTTGAGTGCCATCACAGCCAGAAAGCCCTGACGACGGGCATCTGAAAAACTATCGAAAATGGCTGGCAACTCGGTGATAAGTGACATAGGCGATCCTGCCCTGATGAGAGAAATGAAGAGACGGACGAGCCATCCGTGACGGCACATCCAACCGCGAGAATTATACCTTTGGGGGTAATTCGAAAGTTGCGGTAGATCACAAGGTGTCAGGTAAATCCTTAATAACAGGCAGGTTATTGAGACGGTCGCTAGTTGGTTGAAGTGGCAACATTTGGAGGGATATAAAAAACGGGCACCGCGAGGTGCCCGTTTTGGCTATCAGTGACGCAGACCGGTGCCGCGCGAGATGAGCCACCAGGCCAGACCGTAGAGAGCCACGATGAAGCCGGTGATGATGAGGTAGGCGGTTCCGAGCGGCACGTCGGAGATCCCGAGGAAGCCGTAACGGAACGCGTTCACCATGTAGATGATGGGGTTCACCTGGGAGACCCCCTGCCAGAAGGGGGGCAGCAGGCTGATGGAGTAGAACACCCCGCCCAGATAGGTGAGCGGCGTCAGCACGAAGGTGGGGATGATGCTGATGTCGTCGAAGGTCTTGGCAAACACAGCGTTGATGAGGCCACCCAGTGAGAAGAGGATGGCGGTCAGCAGCACGGTGACGCAGACGCTGAACAGGTGGTGGATCTGCAGCGGCACGAAGAAGAGCGACACCAGGGTGACAATGAGGCCGACGCAGAGGCCGCGCGCCACGCCACCGCCCACGTAGCCGGCGATGATGACGTAGTTGGGCACTGGTGCCACCAGCAGCTCCTCCACGTTGCGCTGGAACTTGGCGCTGAAGAAGGAGGAGGCGACGTTGGAGTAGGAGTTGGTGATCACCGACATCATGATGAGGCCGGGCACGATGAACTCCATGTAGGTGAAGCCGCCCATGTCACCGATGCGCGAACCGATCAGGTTGCCGAAGATGACGAAGTAGAGGCTCATGGTGATGGCGGGCGGCACCAGGGTCTGGATCCAGATCCGGGTAAAGCGACTCACCTCTTTGGCCAGGATGCTCTTGAAGGCGATGTAGTAAGTGGTCAGGTTCATGCTTTTCTCCCCTCTTCGACCAGGGTGACAAACAGCTCTTCCAGCCGGTTGGCCTTGTTGCGCATGCTCAGCACCTGCACCTGCTGGTTCGACAGCTGCTCGAACAGGCTGTTGAGGGACTGGCTCTTGTCGAGATCCACTTCCAGGGTGCGCTCATCCGGCATGCGGCCGTTGAATTCGGGCACATTCGGCACGGCAGAACCAGGCGCCAGATCGAGCAGGAAGGTCTCGCGACCCAGCTTGCCCAGCAGGTTTTTCATGCTGGTGTTCTCGATCAGACGACCCTTGTCGATGATGCCGATGTTGCGGCACAGCATCTCGGCCTCTTCCAGATAGTGGGTGGTGAGGATGATGGTGACACCCTGCTCGTTGAGATCCTTGAGGAAGCTCCACATGGAGCGGCGGATCTCGATATCGACCCCGGCGGTCGGTTCATCGAGGATCAGCAGTTTGGGCTCGTGCATCAGGGCGCGGGCGATCATCAGACGGCGCTTCATGCCGCCGGAGAGGGTGCGGGCCGGCATGTCGCGCTTCTCCCACAGATCGAGCTGGCGCAGGTACTTTTCGGCGCGGATCTTGGCTTCCGCCTTGGGCACGCCGTAGAAACCCGCCTGATGGGTGACGATCTGGATCACCTTCTCGAACTGGCTGAAGTTGAACTCCTGCGGCACCAGTCCGAGCTGGGCCTTGGCCTGTTCCAGATCGCTGTCGATGTCGTAGCCAAACACCTTCACCTTGCCGGCGCTCTTGTTCACCAGCGAGCTGATGATGCCGATGGTGGTAGATTTGCCCGCGCCGTTCGGGCCGAGCAGGGCGAAGAAGTCCCCCTGCTTGACGGTAAGATCAATGCCTTTAAGAGCTTCAACGCCCCCCTGATAGGTCTTTTTCAGGCCGCTGATTTCCAGTGCGTTCATTGCAACCTCTGTGATGGTTGAATCCGGCTCGATACAGAAAAGGCGGCCAAGGCCGCCTGCACAAAGTAAAGGGCACAAGGCCACTTCACCCGTGATAGTCCTGAACCTGGCTTACTCCTGGGGTACCACTTTGCCGATGAAGGGCAGGTTGCGGTACTTCTGGGCGTAGTCGATGCCACAGCCGACCACGAATTCGTCCGGGATGGCGAAGCCGACCCAGTCGACCGGCACCTGCACTTCGCGGCGGGAGGGTTTGTCCAGCAGGGTGCAGATGGCCAGGGATTTCGGCTCGCGCAGGGAGAGGATCTCGCGCACCTTGTTGAGGGTGTAACCGGTATCGATGATGTCTTCCACGATCACCACATCCTTGCCCTTGATATCGTCTTCCAGGTCTTTGAGGATGCGGACGTCACGGGTGCTGTGCATGCCGGAGCCGTAGCTGGAGGCGGTCATGAAGTCCAGGGTGATGGGCAGCTGGCACTGGCGGCAGAGGTCGGCCAGGAAGATGCAGGAACCGCGCAGCAGCGCAATCATTACGACTTCGTCAGAACCCTGATAGCGGGCGGTGATCTCTTCACCCAATTTGGCGATCCGGGCGGCTACTTCAGCCTCGGAGATCATCACCTCGACGGTGTGTTTCATCACTTACTCCCATAAGGCCAAGGGGGATTTGGCCGTTCATGAATATCAAAACCGATGATTCTACCACTCATGTTGAAGGGTGCTAGAGATACGTGGTGCTTTTATCAGCTTATTTTAATTGATAGAGTTAGCAGGCACTCAGGCATGATTAGTTAAAATACTATAAACACCATAATCAATAACTATTAGATGATAAAAACTATGGAACCACGCGCAGAAATAAGACGTCGTACCCGGCTGTCGCCGGAAGCTCGTCGCTCCCAATTGATGGAATGTGCCATCGAGGTGTTCTCCCGCCGCGGTATCGGTCGTGCTGGCCACGCCGAAATTGCCGAGCAGGCCAAGGTCTCTGTTGCCACTGTCTTCAACTATTTCAACACCCGCGAGGAGTTGGTAGATGAGGTATTGGCCGAGATCGAACGTTTCGTGAACCAGATGTTGTCGCAGGCATACAGTGGCAATGGTTCAATGTTCGACAAGATCAAGCGCCATGTGAGCTTGTCTGTCGATGCGGCCTACGACCAGCCCGATTACGCAGGTATCTGGCTGGAGTGGAGTTCCTCGGTTCGGGAAGAGGTATGGCCCCGCTATACCCGGCTGCTCGATCAGTGCCTTGAGCTGATCGCCAGCGAGCTGCAAACCGCCATGGATGCTGGGGAGATCACCAGCGTGCTGTCGGCACAGGATCTGGCCCGCTCTTTGACCGGTTTTGGCTATGTGATGATGCAGATGATCAATCAACCCCAGCGCCCGGCGCGCGAAGAGGTGACTGATTTCCTGTTCAAGTACGTGACGGCACCTATTCAGGCTTGCTGATACGACTTAACGAAAAAAGGCGCCCCTCATCAAGGGGCGCCTTTTTTTATCCGCTTTGTCTGGCCTGCTCAGCCGTGTCCATAGCCCCAGCGGTGGGTCAGCTCATGCTCGACACCCAGATGATCGAGGATGCGGGCGACCATAAAGTCCACCAGATCCGCAATGCTCTTTGGCTCATGGTAGAAGCCGGGCGCGGCGGGCATGATGGTCACCCCGAGCCGCGCCAGTTTCAGCATGTTCTCCAGATGGATCGCCGAGAAGGGGGTTTCGCGGGGCACCAGGATCAGCTGGCCACGCTCCTTGATCACCACGTCCGCCGCCCGCTCCAGCAGGTTGTCCGAGGTGCCGTTGGCAATGGCCGAGACGGTGCCCATGGAGCAGGGGCAGACCACCATCTGCTTGGGCGCGGCCGAACCGGAGGCGACCGGCGAGAACCACTCCTCCTTGCCGCAGGCCACGATCTGCCCATCGATGGCGCCATATTGGCGACAGAGATAAGCAGAGAGCTCTTTCGGCGAGCCGGGCCAATCCTGCTGCTGCTCGGTTTTGAGTACCACACGAGCCGCCGAGGAGGCGAGCAGATAGACCCGATAGTCCGCCTGCACCAGACACTGGAGCAGGCGCAGGGCGTAGGGGGCGCCGGAGGCGCCGGTCAGCGCCAGGGTGATCGCTTTGTTCATAGTTCGCCGTGGTAATCCTTGAGGCGGGCGATCAGCTTGTCATGAATGCCACCGAAGCCGCCGTTGCTCATGATCAGAATATGGTCGCCATCACGGCTCTCGGCCACCAGCCGGTTGATCAGGGTCTCCAGATCGTTGAACACCTTGGCCGGTCGGGTCATATGGGCAGTCACTTCGCCGAGATCCCAGCCGATGTTGGGAGGCTGGAAGAAGAATACCTCGTCAGCACCATCGAAGCAGCCGGCCAGCTCCTCCTTGTGTACCCCCAGTTTCATGGTGTTGGAGCGCGGCTCCAGCACTGCCAGGATACGGGCTTTGCCTACCTTGGCACGCAGACCGCCAAGGGTGGTTTCGATGGCGGTGGGGTGGTGGGCGAAGTCGTCATAAACGCTGATGCCAGCTACCTCGCCCTTGAGCTCCATCCGCCGTTTGGGGGATTTGAACTGGCAGAGGGCTGCAATACCGTGCTCCACCATGACACCGGCGTGGCGGGCAGCCGCGATAGCCATCAGGCCATTGTTGACGTTGTGCTCGCCGATGCACTCCCAGTGCACCTCGCCCTGCTTTTCGCCATCCAGCCACACCTCGAAAGCGGAGCCGTCATCGGCCAGCTTGACCGCTTTCCACTTGGCGTCGTCCTGACCGACCAGCTCCACTTCGCTCCAGCAGCCCATCTTGCGTACGGCGGTGAGGTTGTCATCCGTTTGCGGGAACAGCACCCGGCCGTTGCTCGGCACTGTGCGCATCAGGTGGTGGAACTGGCGCTGGATGGCGGCGAGATCCGGGAAGATATCGGCGTGGTCGAACTCCAGGTTGTTCATCACCAGGGTACGCGGGTGGTAGTGAACGAACTTGGAGCGCTTGTCGAAGAAGGCGCAGTCGTACTCGTCCGCTTCGATGACGAAGAAGGGGGCAGAGCCGAGACGGGCGGAGACCGGGAAGTTGCCCGGCACGCCGCCAATAAGGAAACCGGGCTCCAGTTTGGCGTACTCCAGCACCCAGGCCAGCATGCTGGCGGTGGTGGTCTTGCCGTGGGTGCCGGCAACGGCCAGTACCCAGCGATCCTGCAGCACATGCTCCAGCAGCCACTGGGGGCCGGAGATGTAGGGCAGATTGCGGTCCAGCACATATTCAACACAGGGGTTGCCGCGGCTCATGGCGTTGCCGATCACCACCAGATCCGGCGCCGGATCGAGTTGGGAGGGGTCATAGCCTTCGGTCAGTTCGATGCCCTGTTGCTCGAGCTGGGTACTCATGGGGGGATAGACGTTGGCATCCGAACCGGTCACCCGATAACCAAGCTGTTTTGCCAACACCGCCAGACCACCCATAAAGGTGCCGCAGATCCCGAGAATGTGAATATGCATACCGCTTCCTTTCGCAGTAAAGGGAAGTGGGCATTCTAGGGGGTGTTGCGGTGGTGGCACAAGCCGCACTCATGGTGAGAGGCCCACAGATGACGCACTGGAGGCAGAAATATTGTCGCTGTCGCGGTGTGCGAGGCTGGAGTGGGTTGCTGGGTTTTATTTGAGGCTTGATTTTGTGTCGCACTTTCTTACAATTCTTCGGTTTTGTGACGCACCCTGCAGTTTTACGATATCGCCCTTTTCAAACGGAGAGTCCCCATGGGCAAGTTCCTGATTTGCTATCTGGTCGGTGGTCTGGTGGCCATCAGTTGGGCTGCGCTGCCCGCTCATGGTCCCTGGGATCAGTGGGACCTCGCGATTTTTCATACCGTCAATGGCTGGCTCGGGCAGTCTGCGCTGTGGGCCGATCTGGTGGCCATCACTAATAACCGGCTGTTCGATCTGGTAGTACTGACCTGTATGGGGTTGATCCTGGCCCGCTGTTTCTTTGCCCGGGATTTGGCGGGGCGTCGCCAACTGGTGGCGATGGGCATTGTCATGCTGCTGAGTGCACTGGTGATCAACCAGCTTGGTCACCGATTGCCGGTGGAGCGGCCCAGCCCGACCCTGATGGTGCCCGATGCGCTGCGGGTGACCCAGCTAAGCGGTATTCCGACCAAGGACTCTTCGGGCGATAGTTTCCCGGGGGATCATGCCCTGTTCCTGATGATCTTCGCGGGTTACGCCTTACGTTATCTGCCACGTTGGGCGGGTCTCACCGCATTGTTGATGGTGCCGCTCTTTTCCGCACCACGCATTCTGGCGGGCGCTCACTGGTTTACCGATGTCTACGTCGGCGCACTGGGGCTGGCCACCCTCTGCCTGCCCTGGTTGCTGCTGACCCCGCTGGCGGATCGGCTGATTGGACGCATCGTTCCCTATCTCGCGCCATTACCACTATTACGTAGTCAGACTCACTGATTGAGTACCACAAAATAAAACGCCCCGATATCAAGATATTGGGGCGTTTTATTATCAGTCCGCTAGAGATCAGCTTTGATAGCCGTTCGGATTCTGGCTTTGCCAGCGCCAGGTATCGATCATCATCCGCTCCAGACCGCGCTCTGCCTGCCAACCCAGCTCGGCACGGGCCTTGTGCGGCTCGGCCCAGCACTCGGCGATGTCGCCCGGGCGACGGGGTTTGATCTGGTAGGGAATGGTGCGACCGCTGGCCACTTCAAATGCCTTGATCATCTCCAGCACCGAGTACCCCTGACCTGTGCCCAGGTTATAGGTAAAGACGCCGGTATCAGACTCGATGCGTGCCAGCGCTTTGAGGTGACCGATGGCGAGATCCACCACGTGGATGTAATCGCGCACGCCGGTGCCATCCGGGGTCGGGTAGTCGTTGCCAAATACCCCCAGCTCCTTGAGCTTGCCGACACCCACCTGGCTGATATAGGGCAACAGGTTGTTGGGGATGCCGTTGGGATCTTCACCAATCAGGCCGCTCTCGTGGGCGCCTACCGGGTTGAAGTAACGCAGCAGTACGATGGCCCAGCGGGGATCGGATTTGGCGAGATCACGGAGGATCTCCTCCACCATCAGCTTGGAGCGACCATAGGGGTTGGTGGCGCTGGTGGGGAAATCTTCCCGCAGCGGTACCGAGGCGGGATCGCCGTAGACGGTGGCCGAGGAGCTGAATACCAGCCGGAAAACCCCAGCCTTGGCCATCTCTTCGCACAGCACCAGGGTGCCGGTGATGTTGTTCTGGTAGTAGGTGAGCGGGATCTGGCTCGACTCCCCGACCGCCTTGAGACCGGCGAAGTGGATCACCGATTTGATCTGATGGTTGGCAAACAGCTGCTGCAGACAGGCTCTGTCCAGCACATCCCCTTCGACGAAGATGACCGGCTTGCCGGTGATCTGTTCGACCCGCTTGAGTGACTCCGGTGAAGAGTTGGAGAGGTTGTCCAGCACCACGACCTGCTGCCCCGCACCGAGCAGCTCAACCAGGGTGTGGGAGCCGATATAGCCGGCACCCCCTGTGACCAGTATTGTCATTTTTTATCCCGTGTTCTGGTGAAACTGGGGCAGAGTCTAGCGCCCCTGTCTAGTTGGGAAAAGGTTGGGATACCGATAACGCGTTCACCGCACCTCACAGAAGCCTTCACCACACCTCAATAATCGAGACTGATATCCCCTTTCGCAGTGCAGGAGCATGCCAGAGCAATGCCGCTCTCCAGATCCTGAGCACTCAATGTCATCACGCTCTGGCGCTCGATGTCACCAGTGGTGGTGCAACGACAGCTGCCACATACTCCGGCGCGACAAGCAGCCATCATGGTTTCACCAGCAGCTTCCAGCGCAGCCAGCAGGGTCTGACCCGGCAGGATCTTCACCTTTTTGCCGCTCTTTTTCAGGGTCAGCCAGAAGTGGTCGCTGGTGGTGGTGGCGGGGTCTGTGGGGGGAAGGCCAAAGGACTCCTGATGCAGCTGATCCGGCGGCAATCCCAGCTCAGCCAGCATGGCGCTGACCGCCGCCATATAGGGGGCCGGGCCGCAGAGATAGACATGGCGTTCGCGCAGATCTGGGGCCAATTCGGCCAGCATGGCGGGGGTAAGTCGGCCAATCCAGGGGTGATCTGCAGGTGCCTCTTCCAGAATCAGGGCATGGCGTACACCGGCATGGGTCTCAGCCAGTGCAGCCAAGTCATCTGCGAAGATCACATCTGCTGGCGAGCGGGCGCTATGAATAAAGCGGATATCGGCATCCGGCCGTTTGGCGAGCTCGTCCCGCAACATGGCCCACATGGGGGTAATGCCGGAACCGGCACTGAGCAGCAGTGGCCGTTCGCAAGGCAAGGCAGTCAGGTTGAAGTCGCCGAACGGGCCATCCACCCGGATCTCGCCCCCCACTTGCAGGGTCTGGTGCATATGGCGAGAGACCCGTCCCACATCCTTGATAGTCACTTGCCAGCATTCATCCTGCGGGCTGGAGGAGAGGGTATAGGCGCGGCACTCCGGCTGGCCGTCAATCTCGGTATGCAGGGTGATGCACTGGCCAGCCAGCACGGGAGGGAGGCTGCCGGAAAGCGGCGCCAGCTGCCAGCTCACGACGTCGTGGGTGTTCTGTTGGCGGCCAATGCAGGTGAGCGTGAGAGAGGTCATCACAAGGCTCCTTAGGTTTGAAACGGTTCGAAAACGTCTGGTGAAAAAGCCGGATCCAGAAAAAAGGCGAGCCGGACGGCTCGCCAAACGCTTACAACATGAGGTGCCGATTAAGCCGCCAGGATCTCGGCCAAGTCAGCCTCGGCCGTGGTGGTCCCTTTCAGGCCAAACTGCTCCTCCAGCACCTTGAGCAGAGCCGGGGTGAGGAAGGCGGGGGCGGTCGGGCCGGTACGAATGTCCTTCACCCCGAGGGAGAGCAGGGTGAGCAGAATGACGATGGCTTTTTGCTCGAACCAGGAGAGCACCAGCGTCAGCGGCAGATCGTTGACCCCGCACTCGAACGCCTCGGAGAGTGCCAGCGCCAACTGAATGGCGGAGTAGGCATCGTTGCACTGACCCACGTCCAGCAGACGCGGAATGCCGACGATGTCGCCAAAGTCGAGCTTGTTGAACTTGTATTTGCCGCAGCCCAGGGTGAGCAGCAGGCTGTCGCGCGGCGCCGCCTTGGCAAACTCGGTGAAGTAGGCGCGCTCGGCCTTGTCGCCGTCACAGCCACCCACCAGGAAGAAGTGGCTGATCTCCCCGGCTTTGACCTTCTCAATCACTGCGGGCGCAGCCTGCATCAGGGCGTTGCGGGCAAAGCCGATGGTGATGAAGTGCTCGAGCTCGGTGTGCTTGAAGCCTTCCAGCGCTTGTGCCTTGGCGATCACGGCGGAGAAATCATCCCCCTCCAGATGGGTGACGCCCGGCCAGCCGACGATGGAGCGGGTAAAGATGCGATCCGAGTAGTTGCCCACATTCGGGTCGATGATGCAGTTGGAGGTCATCACCACGGCGCCCGGGAAGTTGGCAAACTCCTTCTGCTGGTTTTGCCAGGCGGAGCCGTAGTTGCCCACCAGATGGGGGTACTGCTTGAAGAAGGGGTAGGCCAGCGCGGGCAGCATCTCGCCGTGGGTGTAGACATGAATGCCGGTCCCCTTGGTCTGTTCCAGAATGAGTTTGAGATCCATCATGTCGTGGCCGGAGACCAGAATGCACTTGCCGGGGATCGGCGTGACCCTGACCCGGGTCGGCTCCGGATGGCCGAAGGCGCTGGTTTCACCGAGATCCAGCATCTCCATGATTTTGAAGTTGAGTTGACCGATCTCCATGGCGCAGTTGAACAGCCGACCCATTTCGCTCGGATCTGTGCTGAGCCAGCTCATGATGCGGTGGAATTCGGCGGCCACCTCGTCACTCTGCTGATCCAGCACCCGGGCGTGCTCCATATAGGCGGCTGCACCCTTGAGGCCGTAAAGGCAGAGCAGACGCAGCCCCATGATGTCCTCGTTTACCTCGTTCTTGCCCCGATTCGGGGCGGCTGGTGCGGCATGGGCAAGTTGTTCCAGCAGTTCGGCACCGGGTTCGAAGTAAGCGGAGTGTGGCAAGTCGTTCACCTGCACCGCCATGGTGCTCAGACGATCGGCCAGCTGCTGGCGATAGGCGAGGGCCTGATTGACGTAGGCCACGATGCGATTCGAGTCGAAGTTGACGTTGGTGAGGGTAGCGAAGAAGGCCTTGGGCACGAAGGCATCGATTTCGCGATCTATGATGCCCTGCTCACGGGCGGCCAGCGCCCAGGCGCTGAGCCCCTGCAGGGTATAGATCAGCACATCCTGCAGATCCGAGGTTTCAGCCGTCTTGCCGCACATACCTTGTGCGTAGGCACAGCCGTTGCCAGCCGGGGTACGAATAGTCTGTTCACATTGCACACAAAACATCATGCCTCTCCTAATTGGACATTTCAGTTGTCTGTTTTGTGGCGATTCTATTCCTCTCGCGAAAAACTTAATAGGCATTCAATTTGCCAATTAAGATTCCCTTGATGCAGATCAAAAACAAAAAAAGCCGCCCAAACAGGGCGGCAAGCGGGTGGATAAAAGGAGAGACAACTCAGGTTTGCAACAGAACATAACAATCAGATGGATTGGGCCGTGGTCTGGTCAGGAGCTTTCGGCCCGGTGCTTACTCAAGCCAGCATACGTACGCTGTAGTCGACTTGGTTCACTATCAGGCCAGATAAGCGCGCAGCATCCAGACCAGTTTTTCCTGCTGCTGCACATAGTCGGAGAGGATGGAGGCAGTGCCCTCATCACCAGCTTCGGCTGCTTGACCCAGAATACGGCGCTGGGCGACCAGCAGTTCGCGGAAGCTCTCCAGCAGGGATTCGACACAGGCGCGGCCATCGTGCAGCCCTTTTTGCTCCGGGATGGCAGAGACTTTCAGATAGTCGCTGAAGCTGTGCATCGGCACTCCATCCAGGGTCAGGATCCGCTCGGCCAGTGCATCGACTTTCAACAGCAGGTCGTTGTAAATCTCTTCAAATTTCAGGTGCAGTTCGAAGAACTGGTTGCCACGGATATTCCAGTGGAAGCCGCGCACGTTCATGTAGAGGATCTGGTAGCTGGCCAGCAATTTGTTCAACTCGGCTGCCAGGGCTTGTGATTGAGCAGTATCAAGACCAATCGGGCTTTTCATCATTCACCTCCAGATTTGGAAATCGGTTTTAAATTCTCTTTCGGAACGCAGTCAGAATAACGCCTTGCAAAATGCAGGGACAATTGCTTGTGCCTAACTGTTTGATAGCTAACGGCTATCAAACAGTACGCAGCAACGGTGACAATGGATGAGGATTAGGGGAAGTATTTTTCGAGCAGCGCCATCAGGATGGCCTGGCACTCGCGGTCCGGTTTGCTATCGACCCTGCTGGCTCGAAAGTGGAGCTGAAAGGCGCCCATGACGGCGCGGCTCTGCTCATCCCACTGGCCGCTCCGGGGCAGGCCATAGCCATAGCGGGCCAGCTGCTGCTGCCACATGGCCGCATCCCAATCGGGCAAGGGGCTGGCCAGTAACTCGGCCACCCGACCTTCATCTGGCCAGGCGCCGACTCCGTACGTCAGATAGAGCTGGCGCCAGGGGAAGTGGGGGCCGGGATCCTGCTTGCGCTCGGGGGCGACATCGCTGTGGCCCAGCACCTGGGTCGGTGGAATCTGGTAGCGGGTGACCAGCTCCCGGCTGAGGGCGCCGACGGCGGCAATCTGCTGCGGGGTATAGGGTTGCCAGCGCCGCGCATCGGGGGCCAGCGGCTCATCTTCTGCTGGATAGCCGAGGTTGACGATCTCGATGCCAAGAGAGCTGGCATTGAGCCCGGCATATTGGTGCCAACGGCTGCGTCCCGCATGCCAGGCGCGCGCGCTGTCTGGCACCAGCTGATAGACGGTGAGCGGTGTTTTGTGGCTGTCGCGGGGGATCAGGTAGTGGGCGCTCACCTTGTGCTCCGGCTCGGTCAGCAGGCGCAGGGAGTTGGCATCATCTTCATCGGTGTAGTGGAGGATCAGAAAGGCGATCCGCTCGTTCTGGTTGGCGCTCTGATAGCGGGTCGAGAGCTGGTACTCGGACGGAGTACAACCACCCAGCAGCAGAACCAGTGGCAGAAAGAAGAGGGGAAGAAGACAGCGCCAGCGCCATCCCCCTGCCACAGCCAGGCTGCTGAACGTGGGAGGAGTGAGTCGCTGGCACATGTCGAAGGCCCGGTCTGGTCAGTCGCGCGGCTGGTTAGCCGCGGTATTTGGCCGTGAGACCGATCAGGAAGTTGCGCAGGATCTGATCCCCGCAATCCTGATAGTGCTTGTGATCCTTGGAGCGGAACAGGGCACTGAGCTCGGACTTGGAGAGGTTGAAGTCGGCGAGCTTGAGGGTGCCGAGCATATCCTCTTCCTTGAAGTTGAGACCGATGCGCAGCTTGCGCAGGATCATGTTGTTGTTGATCCGGTTCGGGATCACCTGGGCCGGTGCATCTTCGCGCACGCCGCGGCGGGCGATGATGAAACCGTCGAGGAACTGGCTCAGGGCCGAGTCGGGACAGGCGACATAGCCTGCCTCTTGCTCTTCACCTTCCGCCGCCTCTTTCATCAACCAGCTGTGCAGCTGGGCGTGAGTGACCGTCAGGTTGCCCTTGGCAAACATCTCGACCATCTGGTCGTTGCTGATGGTGAGGGCGTAGCGCAGACGGCGCAGAATATCGTTGTTGGTCATGCTGACTCCTGTGTAAACGGCGCAACTTTACCATCTGGCGGCCCTCGCGTCAGAAAAAGCGGGGGCCGATACAGTTCAGGTCAAGCTCATCAAGCTTTGCCGAGATAGCGGGGCGCCTCCTGGCGCACCAGTTCCAGCGCATCTTGCAGCTCCAGCAACTCGGGTTCCAGCTCGCTGACCGGCACGCCGTCGCGTAGCTGTTGCTCCAGCTGGGAGAGCAGCCGTTGCAGCCCCGGCACCCCGGAATAGGCACAGCCGCCGTTGAGGCGATGGAGCTGGGCCAGCACTTCGCTATCTTCAATTTCGCCAGCCAGCGCGCTATCCAGCACCGGCTCGACCTCGTCAAAACTGGCCAGCAGCATGGTCAGCATCTCTCTGGCGAGATCCTCTTTCCCCGCCGCCTGCCGCACAGCCAGTGCCCAGTCGATCTGCTGGGCACCATCATTCTGGTGGCGACGATGGGCAAAGTCGGTGATGAGCTGGGCCAGCATGCTCTCGTCGATGGGCTTGGCCAGATAGTCGTCCATCCCCTGCCGGATCAGCCGCTCCCGTTCTCCGGGGATTGCGTGGGCGGTCACCGCCACGATCGGGGTGGTGGTGTTGAGGGACTGGTTGCGGATCGCTTGGGTGGCACTGATGCCATCCATGATCGGCATCTGGATATCCATGAAGATGATGTCGAACGGCTGGCTCTGTGCCTGCTTGACCGCCTCCTTGCCGTTTTTGCACACCACCACCTGACTCACCATCTCCTTGAGCATGGCGGCGATCAGCTTGAGGTTGGCGGCGTTGTCATCCACCGCCAGCACCTTGATGGGCTGCAACTGGCGCGGCGCAGGCTGGGCGGGCAGCTTCTGGCGGCTCGATTCCGGCGAGAGCAGGGCGTGCAGCAGCTTGCGATGGTTGACCGGTTTGGAGAGACAGTGCTGGGCGCCATGGGCCAGCATAGCTTCATAGAGCGCCGGCTCGTGGCTGCTGAGCAGCACTATGGTGTTCTGCTGCTGGCCGTTCAGTCTGTCGAGACGGCCGATCACCTGCTGCGGCGTATGCAGGGTGCTGCTGCCAATGATCACCATCTCCTGCTCGCTCATCTCGGGCCAGGGATCATCGCTGGTCAGTGGGTGCACATCGAGGTGCCACTCCGCCAACAGGGCGAGCAGAGAGGCTTGTGCGAAGGGATCCGGTTCCAGCAGCCAGAGCCGTTTGCCACGGATCCGATCCAGCGGCAGTTGATCGGTCTGGGGCAGGGGGGAGACCTCCACATCCAGACTGAACGAGAAGATGGATCCCTTGCCGAGCTCCGATTCAAAGCGGATCTGGCCGCCCATCTGCTGCACCAGCTTCTGGGTGATAACGAGGCCCAAACCCGTGCCGCCATAACGGCGGGAGATGGAGGAGTCGGCCTGATTGAAGGCCTGGAACAGCTGATGTTGCTGCTCCTGGGAGATTCCGATGCCGGTATCGCGGATCTGGACGTTGAGCCTCACCTTGTGGTTGCCACTGCCGGTCTGCTCGATATGGACATCCACGTTGCCCTGTTCGGTGAACTTGATGGCGTTGCCGGTGAGGTTGGTCAGCACCTGTTGAAGACGCATGGGGTCGCCGGTGAGGTAGTCCGGCACATCGGCATCCACCCGCAGGGAGAGCTCCAGTTGTTTGTCGTGGGCGCTGGGGCCGAGCAGGTGCATGGTCTCGTTGAGGGTATCGCGCAGGCTGAACGGGATATGTTCCAGCTGCAGCTTGCCCGCTTCCAGCTTAGAGAAGTCGAGGATGTCGTTGATGATGCCAAGCAGGTTGCGCGCCGACTTCTCGATGGTCTGCATGTAGTCGGTTTGGCTCGGGGTCAGGCTGGTTTTCAGCAACTGGCGGGTAAAGCCGATGACCCCGTTGAGCGGGGTACGCAATTCGTGGGACATGTTGGCCAGAAACTCCGACTTGACCCGCGCCGCCTCTTGTGCCCGTTTCTTGGCCATGTCGAGTTCGACGTTCTGGATCTCGATCTGCTCCAGCGTTTCGCGCAGGTCAGAGGTGGCCTGATCGATATTCTGCTGCATCTCTTCGTGATATTCGGAGAGCGCCTTGGCCATGGCGTTGATGCCGTTTTTCAGCATATCCAGCTCGCCGGTGAGTTGCCCGCTGACCCGGGTATCGAGCCGCCCCTCCCTGATCTTGTGCACCGCCTGCACCATGTTGGTGATGGGCTGGGTCACGCTCTTGACTAAGCGGAAACCAAACAGGGTACTGAAGGCGACCCCGATGAGCACCATGATCACCGCAAAGAAGGTGTCGCGGTATTGCAGCAACATGGCCCTGTCGGTCGCCATCTGCATCGAGATGTAGCCGATCATCGGCGGCTCTACATCGCTGGGCAGCGGGAAGCCATCGAGGCTGGTTTCAGCCTGGATCGGGGTGCGCAAAATGATGTCGTCCCCCTGAAACGTCACGCTGGTCAGATCCGGAATGGGCTCGCCATCGGGCAGCCTGAGCCGGGTGAAATCCCGGTGGTAGTTCGAGGTGACGAACAGCTGGTTGTCCTGGGTGAAAACCGCGATGGATTTGATGAAGGGGGAGTTCTTGCGGTGGGTCAGGCCAATCAGACGCTTGAGGGATTCGCGACTGTGCTGGGTCATCCCGTATTCACTGGCGATCGCCAGCGGTTCGATGATGTTGATCCCCTGATCAATGAGGTTGTTTTCCAGCTGCTGGTAGCGGTGGAAGGTGAAGTAACCGGCCATCAGGCCACCGATGATCAGGGTCGGCAGGATGGTGAAGGCGAGAACGCGTGCTCTCAGGCCATATTTGGTCATACGAACAGGCCACCAGTGAACAGGGTTGGCGATAGGGTTGATGGCAATACACGGGCTCTGTGGCCGTATTTGGTCATACTATTATTCTTGTGGGACAATACCCGGCAGCAGATTCCACAATCATGACATAGCCACCTATAGGCACCAAGTTTTATGGCCCAGTTTTTCAAGCCCCAAAAGAAGTCCCCCCAGCTCCAACGCATTGAATTTACGATAGACACCCTCGATCACCACTGCGTCGGTATCGGTCGCCATCAGGGCAAGGCGATCTTCGTCGAAGGGGCGCTGCCCGGCGAGACCGTCAAGGCACGCATCACCGAAGAGAAAAAACAGTATGGTCACGCCGCCTTGCAACAGGTGGTGACCCCGGCGGCCAATCGTATCGCCCCCTTTTGCAGCCACTATCGCGAGTGCGGCGGTTGCAGTGCCCAGCACATGTCGGTTGCCGATCAGCAAGCCGCCAAGGCGGCCGGACTGGTCAGCCTGTTCGAGCGGTTGGGCAACATCAAGGCGCCGGCGCTGGAGCCGGTACTGACCGGTGAAGATCGTGCCTACCGCCGGGTCTGTCGTCTGGCCATCAAATTTGACAAGAACGGTCGCTGCACCCGGGTCGGTTTCCGCCGCCGCAACAGCAACGATCTGGTGGAGATCGACAGTTGCCCTGTGCTGGCCGAACCGCTCTCTGCGCTGATTGCCCCGCTGCGTGAATGCCTCAATCGCCTCAAGAGCCAGCGCGAGCTGGGCCATGCGGAGCTAATCCAGGCCGAGCAGGGGATCATGATGCTGCTGCGTCACACCGGCCGCCCCAATGAGGCGGATCGCGCCCTGCTGGTGGAGTTTGCAAAAGCGCAGGGGATCGACCTCTATCTGCAGGCGGCCGATGATCGCATCGAAGCGCTGCAGCAACATTTTTCCCCATCCTACTCGCTGGATGGCCTGTCTCTTGCGTTTGCTCCCGGTGATTTCATTCAGGTCAACGGCCCCATCAACCAGAGCATGGTTGAGCAGGCGCTGACATGGCTCGGGGCGAGCAAGGATGACAAGGTGCTCGATCTCTTCTGCGGTATCGGCAACTTCACCCTGCCGCTGGCCCGTCAGGCTCGCGAAGTGGTGGGTGTGGAAGGTGAACTGGCCATGGTGCAGCGGGCCGAAGAGAACGCCCGTCGCAACGGCATCACCAATGCCCGTTTCTACAAAGCCGACCTGAGCGATGACATCGTCGGCATGTCCTGGGCGCGGGAAGGGTTTGATCTGGTACTGCTGGATCCGGCTCGCCCCGGCGCGCTGGAAGTGATGGGACACGTCGTGAAACTTTCACCCAAGCGGGTGGTCTACGTCTCCTGTAACCCGGTCACCCTGGCGCGGGACAGTCAGGTGCTGGTGAAAGGGGGTTACCGTCTGGTGCGCCTCGGCATGCTCGACATGTTCCCTCACACCGGTCATCTGGAGTCCATGGCACTGTTTGAACGGGAGTAAATGACTCATCAGTTCGGCGATGCCGGATAGGTCATCCGGCATGTTCGTTACTCTTTGAGCAGGTGTGTATATGAAGTAATCCTGCTCATCGGTACGGCGATGCGGATGTGTAATCTGGCATGTCTGCGTCTGTTTGAGCTGATGTGATTGGGGTAATCTAGACCCTCGTCGTTCGGCAGGGCCTGTTGGTGCGCTCTATTGTCTTTCTGGACAATATGCCTTGAAAAGTGCGCTGGATATCCCCATTTGAGGCAATCTCATGAGGGGGGAAAGTGACAGCTTTCGGCCCGATAATTTAAAGGATTGATACCATGGTTGCGGTTCGCGATATTCATTTGAAAGACAACTTCACCCTGGAAGAGTGGGTCAGCTCGCTCTCCTTGAGTGACAGTGAAAAGGATCAGCTGCGAACCGTCTACCAGTATTGTCTGACGCTCGGTGACGAGGCGCTGACCAGCAAGCTGCTGGTGCGCGGCATCGAAATGGTGGGCATTCTGCAGATGCTCAGCATGGATATCGGCACCCTCAAAGCGGCCATCATCTACCCCTTCGTCGAAGCCGGTCTCATCAGCCAGGAGCGGATGGACGAGGATTTCGGCTCCAAGATCGCCAAGCTGGTGGAAGGGGTGCTGGAGATGGAAGCCATCCGCTCCCTGCAAACCCTCCATCGCAGCGAAACCTCGCCGGAGCAGGTCGACAACGTGCGTCGCATGTTGCTTGCCATGGTCGAGGATGTGCGCGCCGTGGTGATCAAGCTGGCGGAGCGGATCGCCTGCCTGCGGGAAGCGAAGACGGCAGATGAAGAGACCCGGGTGCTGATGGCTCAGGAGATCACCAATATCTATGCGCCGCTCGCCAACCGTCTGGGCATCGGCCAGCTCAAGTGGGAGCTGGAAGATCTCGCCTTCCGTTACCTGCACCCGGATACCTACAAGCAGATCGCCAAGCAGCTCGACGAGAAGCGGCTCGACCGCGAGCGCTATATCCGCGAGTTTGTGCAATCCCTGCGTAATGGGCTGAAAGAGGCGGGAGTTGACGCCGAGGTGTACGGCCGCCCGAAACACATCTACAGCATCTGGCGCAAGATGCAGAAGAAGCACCTCGAATTCAACGAGTTGTTCGACGTGCGCGCGGTGCGGGTAGTGACCAAGCGGCTGCAGGATTGCTATGCGGCGCTCGGTATCGTCCATACCCAGTTCCACCACATTCCCCGCGAGTTTGACGACTATGTCGCCAACCCTAAACCCAACGGCTACCAGTCAATTCACACCGTAGTGGTGGGGCCTGAGGGCAAGACGGTCGAGATCCAGATCCGTACCGACCAGATGCATCAGGATGCCGAGCTCGGCGTCGCGGCGCACTGGCGCTACAAGGAAGGGGCACAGGCAGGCGGCAAGGCCAACACCTTCGAAGACAAGATCGAGTGGCTGCGCAAACTGCTCGCCTGGCAGGAGGATCTCTCCGAGAGCGGTTCCCTGCTCGAAGACCTGCGCAGTCAGGTGTTCGAGGACAGAGTCTACGTTTTCACCCCGAAAGGGGATGTCATCGACCTGCCGGCTGGCGCTACCCCGCTTGATTTTGCCTATCACGTCCACAGCATGATCGGCCACCGCTGCATCGGCGCCAAGATTGACGGCCGCATCGTGCCGTTCACCTACGCGCTGCAGACCGGCGATCAGGTGGAGGTGATCACCCAGAAGGAGCCGAACCCGAGCCGCGACTGGATGAACCCCAACGCCGGCTTCCTGCGCTCCAGCCGGGCGCGGGCCAAGGTGGCGACCTGGTTCAGAAAACTGGATCGGGACAAGAATATCGTGGCCGGTCGCGAGCTGTTCGAGAAGGAGCTGGATCGCCACAACCTCAGCATGTCCAAGATCGACAAGGGCAACATGCTGCGCCGCTTCAATCTGGAGAGCACCGACGATCTGCTGGCCGGTATCGGCAGCGGCGATATCCGCATCAACCAGGTGCTCAACTATCTCGACACCTGCTACAACAAGCCGACGGCGGAAGAGGAAGATCGCCGCCTGCTGGAGAAGCTGGAGCAGAAGGCCAATGCGCCGATGCGCCACAAGCCCAAGGATCACATAGTGGTGGAAGGGGTCGGCAACCTGATGACCCATATCGCCCGCTGCTGTCAGCCCATTCCGGGGGACTCCATTCAGGGCTTTATTACCATGGGGCGCGGCGTATCCATTCACCGGGAAGATTGCGAGCAGCTCAAGGAGCTGTCACGTCGCAACCCGGAGCGGCTGATCGATGCGGTGTGGGGGGAGAACTACTCCGGCGGTTACGGCCTCACCATCCGGATCATCTCCAACGATCGCTCCGGCTTGCTGCGTGATATCACCACAGTGCTGGCCAACGAGAAGATCAATGTGATGGGGGTGCGCTCACGCTCCAATGTGCGCGAGCAGACCGCCGAGATCGACATGGAGCTGGAGATTTACAACATCAACGCCTTCAACCGGGCGTTGGCCAAGCTCAGTCAGCTCAATGACGTAATTAGCGCCAAGCGGCTTTGATAGCGAACCGACCGGCCCCAGTGGCCGGTCTGTATTTATGACCCTTTTTGAACGAATCGAAAGCGAATATCCCATGTCCCAACGTTACGATCTGCCCCAACTGCTCGACATCATGGCTCGCCTGCGCGATCCGCAAAACGGCTGCCCCTGGGATCTGAAACAGGACTTCCAGACCATAGTGCCGCACACCCTGGAAGAGGCCTACGAAGTGGCCGATGCCATCGAGACTGAGGATTGGCAGGGGCTGAAAGGGGAGTTGGGGGACCTGCTGTTTCAAGTGGTGTTTTACGCCCAGCTGGGTAAAGAGCGGGGCTTGTTCGACTTTGCCGATATCGTCGATACGGTGAGCGAGAAGCTCATTCGTCGTCACCCCCACGTTTTTTCCGATGCAGACCTCTCCAACGAGCAGGCGGTAAAAGCGAACTGGGAGGCGGAAAAAGCCAAGGAGCGGGCGGCCCTCGACAAAGAGAGCGTGCTGGATGATATCCCGCTCTCGCTGCCTGCCTTGACCCGCGCCGCCAAAATTCAGAAACGCTGCGCCACTGTCGGTTTTGACTGGAAGACGCTGGGGCCTGTGGTGGACAAGATCCACGAGGAGATCGACGAGGTGATGGAAGAGGCATTGATGGCCGATGTGGACGAGGCGCGGGTGAGCGACGAGCTCGGCGACCTGCTGTTTGCCACCGTCAATCTGGTGCGTCATCTGGGCAAGGATCCGGAGCAGGTGCTGCGCGGTGCCAACGCCAAGTTCGAACGTCGTTTTCGTCAGGTTGAGCAGATAATCGCCGCAGAAGGCTTGAAAATGACCGATTGCACCCTCGAAAAGCTCGATGCCGCCTGGGATAAGGCGAAGGAAACCGAGCAAAGTTGATTTGGCGCAAGATGGGGGGGCGGTGAGCCTGATAGATTTTTGCTCATTGTTTGGGAGAGGGGTTTTTGGTATACTGTTTCCCCGTCCTGCTTCATCCCCGAAGCACCCCTTAAAATTCCCTAAACTTCTTTCAGGTTCAGCATGACGACCAAATATATTTTTGTTACTGGTGGCGTTGTTTCATCCCTCGGCAAAGGCATTGCCGCAGCTTCTCTGGCAGCCATTCTGGAAGCCCGTGGTCTGGATGTGACCATCATGAAACTGGACCCGTACATCAACGTGGATCCGGGCACCATGAGCCCGACCCAGCATGGTGAAGTGTTCGTAACCGAGGACGGGGCCGAAACCGATCTGGATTTGGGCCACTACGAGCGTTTCATCCGCACCAAGATGACCCGTCGCAACAACTTTACCACCGGCCGTATCTACGCCGACGTACTGCGTAAAGAGCGTCGTGGTGACTATCTGGGCGCCACCATTCAGGTTATCCCGCACATCACCAACGCCATCAAAGAGCGGGTGATTGCCGGTGCCGAAGGCCATCAGGTTGCCATCGTCGAAGTGGGCGGTACCGTGGGTGATATCGAGTCCCTGCCGTTCCTCGAGGCCATTCGTCAGCTGGCTGCCGAAGTGGGCCGCAACAACGCCATGTTCATGCACCTGACGCTGGTTCCTTACCTGGCTGCGGCCGGTGAAGTGAAGACCAAGCCGACCCAGCACTCCGTCAAAGAGCTGCTCTCCATCGGTATCCAGCCGGATGTGCTGATCTGCCGCTCCGACCGTGCCATTCCGGCCAACGAGCGCGCCAAGATTGCCCTGTTCTGCAACGTGCCGGAGCGCGCCGTCATCTCCATGAAAGACGTCGACTCCATCTACAAGATCCCGGCGCTGCTGAAATCCCAGAATCTGGACTCCTACTTCACCGAGCGTTTCGGTCTGGAGTGCAAAGAGGCTGACTTGTCCGAGTGGGAACAGGTTATTTACGAAGAGGCCAACCCGACTGGTGAAGTGACCATCGGTATGGTCGGCAAGTACGTCTCCCTGCCGGACGCTTACAAGTCCGTCAACGAGGCGCTCAAGCACGGTGGTCTCAAGACTCGCCTTTCCGTCAACATCAAGTACATCGACTCTCAGGATATCGAGACCCGTGGCGCCGAGCTGCTGGAAGGTCTGGACGCGATCCTGGTGCCGGGTGGCTTCGGTGAGCGTGGTGTGGAAGGCAAAATTCTGGCTGCCCAGTATGCCCGCGAGAACAAGATCCCCTACCTGGGTATCTGCCTCGGCATGCAGGTTGCCATGATCGAATTCGCTCGCAACGTAGCGGGCATGGAAGGGGCTCACTCCTCCGAATTCAAGAAAGATTGCGCGTACCCGGTCGTCGGCCTCATCACCGAGTGGGTGGATGAAGAGGGCAACGTCGAGACCCGTACCGAGAAGTCCGATCTGGGCGGTACCATGCGTCTGGGTTCCCAGCTCTGCCACCTGGTCGAAGATTCCAAGGTGCGTCAGATGTACGGCAGCCCGACCATTTACGAGCGTCACCGTCACCGTTACGAAGTAAACAACAAGCTGCTGCCGCAGATTGAAGCGGCAGGTCTGAAAGTGACCGGTCTCTCCGCCGACAAGAAGTTGGTGGAAATCATCGAGATCCCGGATCACCCCTGGTTCGTGGCTGCGCAGTTCCACCCGGAGTTCACCTCAACTCCTCGTGATGGCCACGCCTTGTTCGCCGGTTTTGTGAAGGCGGCAGGCGAGTATCAGAAGCGTAATTTGAAGTAATTGAAAATAAATGCGGTTGGGGCACTGTGCCACAGCCGCTTTTTTTGGCATATTTTTGTTGTTTTTTTACGAAACCTGAGGAAATACACATGTCCAAGATCGTTAAAGTGATCGGTCGTGAAATCATCGACTCCCGTGGTAACCCGACCGTTGAGGCCGAAGTTCACCTGGAAGGTGGTTTTGTTGGTATGGCAGCCGCTCCGTCTGGCGCGTCCACCGGTTCCCGCGAAGCGCTGGAACTGCGTGACGGCGACAAGAGCCGTTTCCTGGGTAAAGGCGTGCTGAAAGCCATCGAAGCCGTAAACGGCCCGATCGCTCAAGCTCTGCTGGGTAAAGATGCCAAGGACCAGGCCACTGTCGACCAGATCATGATCGACCTCGACGGTACCGAGAACAAATCCAAGTTCGGCGCCAACGCCATCCTGGCTGTTTCCCTGGCTAACGCCAAAGCTGCCGCTGCTGCCAAAGGCATGCCGCTGTACGCCCACATCGCCGAGCTGAACGGCACCCCGGGTGTTTACTCCATGCCGCTGCCGATGATGAACATCATCAACGGTGGTGAGCACGCCGACAACAACGTCGACATCCAGGAGTTCATGATCCAGCCGGTTGGCGCCAAGACCCTGAAAGAAGCCGTTCGCATGGGCGCAGAAGTGTTCCACAACCTGGCCAAAGTGCTGAAGTCCAAGGGCTACAACACTGCAGTTGGTGACGAAGGTGGTTTCGCTCCGAACCTGAAATCCAACGCCGAAGCGCTGGAAGTTATCGCTGAAGCCGTTGCCGCTGCCGGTTACAAATTGGGCGCCGACATCACCCTGGCTATGGACTGCGCTGCTTCCGAGTTCTACGACGCAGAGAAGAAAGAGTACAACCTGAAAGGCGAAGGTCGTGTCTTCACCTCCAACGGTTTCTCCGACTTCCTGGCTGACCTGACCACCAAGTTCCCGATCGTCTCCATCGAAGATGGCCTGGACGAATCTGACTGGGAAGGTTTCGCCTACCAGACTGCTGAACTGGGCAAGAAAATCCAGATCGTTGGTGACGACCTGTTCGTAACCAACACCAAGATCCTGAAGCGCGGTATCGACAACGGCATCGCCAACTCCATCCTGATCAAGTTCAACCAGATCGGTTCCCTGACCGAAACTCTGGCTGCCATCAAGATGGCCAAAGACGCTGGCTACACTGCCGTCATCTCCCACCGCTCCGGTGAGACCGAAGACGCTACCATCGCCGACCTGGCTGTTGGTACCGCTGCTGGCCAGATCAAGACCGGTTCCATGAGCCGTTCTGACCGTGTTGCCAAGTACAACCAGCTGATCCGTATCGAAGAAGCTCTGGGTGCCAAAGCTCCTTTCCGCGGTCTGAAAGAAGTTAAAAACCAGGCTTAATTTGCTGGTTTGCCAGCCTCGGCTGGAATGAAAAAAACCGGAACCCTTGGGTTCCGGTTTTTTTATGCCTGCTCCTTGCTGTAACGCCCTGAGAGGTGAGGGGGTTGTACCTCTGGTGTCGGGTCAGACAAAGGGGAGCGTGCGCTGATAGCGCCCTGCATGCGCCTGGAAGCCCAGTTTTTCAAACAGGGCGATAGAGCGGACGTTATCTGCATCGATATCTGCGGTGAGGCAGGTGACTCCCAGTGTGCTGGCGTGGGCGAACAGCAATCCCAGCGCCTCCGACATAAACCCTCTGCGCCAATAGGCCGCATTGAGCAGGCAACCTACCTCGCAGCAGCGACCCGCCTCGCTGAAACTGTGCAGGCCGCAGGTACCGATCACCTTGTTGCCCTCCCGCTCGACAATCGCCCACTCCAGCGACTCCCCCGTTTGCTCCAGCCGCACCACGCTCGCCATCATCTGTGCCACCATGGCGGGAGAGGTAAAGCAGGGATCAGAGGCAAACTCCATGGTCAGCGGATTGCCATAAATCTCGAACAGATCGGCAGTATCGTGCGGGCCAATGGTGCGCAGCACAATCCGAGTGCCGGTTAAGTCGGGCTTCATAAATCTCCTTGGGGAGTGTTACGCCAGCAAAGATACAGGTAAAAAATGAGACAGCGTGAAAGTTGGTCTCTAAAGGCAATTGGTGCTATCAAGAAATATTGTGACCGCGAACGTCCGATTACGTTTCACTAATCGAACCTATGGGCTAAAGCTGAAATTAAACGAAATTTACCAAGCGTTGCGAATCCTTCTTAAATACTTTGTTAGACATTTTTTGCCATGACACAATAATCATAATACGCGTCTGTATGATGCCATTTCATTCCTTGCATTGGACCATTTTCAACCATTGATGCAGATACACTTTGTACAAAAAAGTTTCTGTAGATCAACTCGACAGCTTCGTTGTATCGAGGGTGAAACTGTTTTTCACCATCTTGTATAACTTTCAGTTCCAAGTAATCCTTTCCTGCATCAATACTCTCGTACAGTTCCATGAAAGCAAGAAGTGTTAGATTGCTTACTTGATTAAATGCTCTCATAGCTGGAATCAAAAAATCCGGATCGTTCCAATGATCTTTGTAAATTAGAGCTAATGCTTTGACACCCAATTGAGAGTGAGTTTGACGTACTGTTTCAAGAGTAGCGTAAAAGCAGTTCGAATAGTCTTCGTTCACAGAAATTTTATTTATTAATTCTTCATCTACTTCAGCTTTGTTGCAAAAACTTTCAAACCTTTTATTGAGGTAATCATTATAAAAACTCTGTGCAAACTTACCTAGCAGACCAACTCCCGGAACACCTGCATCAGAAAGCTCATTGCTAATATTCGCTACTTCCATGCCCCAATCAATAGCTTTACTCAATCATGACTCCTTAAAATGTCTAACGCCTGCCTAAGGGGCTGGCAACGCATAACGCTAAACTCAAACATAACAACCGTAACCACCGCGACTTAATAGGACTGGAAAAGCCACGCGTTGACAGTCCCATTGAGGAGTTTGTTTGGCATATTTATTGAATTTTGTTGGTTTATGGGTAGGAACACATATCTTCAAATTTCGCATCTTCGCCTACAGTGCATATTGCTATTATGTTGTCTTGTTTTTCCCAAGTAAATTTACAGTTAGCCATTCCTGTTCCTGCACAAGCCAACATTTCCGGCCTACCTTCACAACGCGAGTCACCTTTAAGACAAGTATCTGCTTCGTTGCTAGTATAAGGCTTCCAGCCAGCCTTTATCATTTTCTCTCGGACATTTGAATAACTTTCATGTTCTGTAAGCTTAGGAATATCTGAGTATTGTGAATAAGAGACCTGTGGAACACCTATTAATATAGCGAAAAAAATAAATAATGTTCTGATTTTCATTAATATATCCTGTTTTAGAATTCGATTTGCCTAACGCAAAATTAAGGTGTGATGTGTATTTGCCATTCTGTGAAAGAAGCGAAACCAGAACGTAAGGAATCATTCTTAAATATTTTGTTGTATTTTGGCTTCGTAGTTCTCTTTAACAACTGTCAATATGTACGCTAGATACTTGGAAAGTACTTTATCCCATTCTGAAATCAAAGTTGAAGCATCCGTATCATGAGATAGAAATCCGCTTTCATGATTGGCAGAGTAACCTTTCAGCTTACCTTGCAGAAGAGAATGACGGTCTAAAATAAAGCTATGTTCTTTGAGCTGTCTACCACCTCGATTTGCGCTATGAGCAGCAAAACTGTTTCGAATATCAAAGACTAAACAATCCTGGATTTCGCTTAAGTCAAACTCTATAGCCATTTTTCTGAGAATAACTAGCATAGCTTGCTGTTGCATATAAATAGCATTAAGAACTCCATAGAAGTACAAATACAACTCGCCAAACGATAGTGACTGATTTCGTTCTAAGAACGAATGTTTGGCTAATTGGGTGTCTTCTAATAGGTAAAAACTGTCAATGATTGAGTTGTAGGCATCACTCGTAGCTACAGATACGATGGGATAAAGCTCATCATCATTGTCAACATTACAAGAATGGTCAGAGATAATTCTACGAGTTAAATCAATTATGTCATCAATATCCAAACGCTGAGCTCCAAAAACAATATAGCAGTAATCATATGGAAGGCGACACTAATCCGTTAGCAGAGCACTATATAACTCTGTAACATCTTCATCGCCGCCAAGCAAAAGTCATCATTAAATAATAATATTACCAACTCACTTCTGGTATCGGAGCGTATTAGCTTGACTTACTTTTTGCGCCATATATTGCCCCTGTGTTAAAAGTGCATGGGCTCCTCATGGAAAGCACCGCCAAATCACGCCTGTGTGAGCAGGTCAGAAATAAAAATGAGGTCGTCACCATTTTCAGTGGGTCGAAGGCAACTCTCGCTTATCCATTCCATCCGGCATGGCTACCGCCCCTGAATTTCAGCCTCCAGTCTGCTGCGGTTCACCAACGGGATGGGGTTGGCATGGCTCATGGGAGACTCCGACGAGGCAAGTGTTGCCAAATGGCAATATTAACCATGGCGCTGTGGAGAGAAAGCTCAACATTGAGATTTTCTGTGCAAGATCAATAAATTAATCAAATCTCACCCGCGATTGATGACGCGCCGAGATAGCGTGAACAACCATTTTTGAACTATCCCCATAGAATATTCATGGTCATATCTGGCTTGAACCAGCATAAAACTCTTTGTTATTGTCCTCGCTCCCCGCTGAAACAGCTTATTTATCTATAAATCAACAAGATAGCATTATGCGGTGGCGTCGCGGGGGCATCTGCTATCGGGAAGGAGAGTTATGAAGTCGCAGTTAAAAGTGGCGCTGGCCATGTTGGCCCTGTTCGTCGTCCAAGGCTGCACAGCCCCGGATTCATCCACCAAGCGCAATGCACCCGGCCCGGTGCTGACCGTGCATTACGAAAGTGCCCCCCTGATCCCCGTCACCATCGCTGGTGAGCAGTACCAGTTTTTGCTGGATAGCGGGGCCAGTATCACCTTTATCGATCGTCGTCTGGCCAGCCGCTTCAAGGCGCTGACCTTAAGCGAATTGCCCAGGGCCTATCAGGCTGATTTTGCCACTGTGAACAGCGTTTCGAGCCAACTGGGCAGCGAGCAGCTTGGTTTTGTTGAGCCGCAGCCCTTCTCGGTGGGGTCGGTCACCATTGATGACAGCGATCTGTGGGCAACCGTTGATTTTGATCTTTTCTCCCAGTCTCTTGGCAGCCGTATCGATGGCATCCTCGGGATCGACACCATCCGCCGTTTCAACTGGGTGTTTGATCGCGACAGGCATCAACTCACTGCTTCGCTGACGGCACCGTCGGCAGCCGCGTTCGAGCGTTGCATCGGCTATGAAGATAGCTACAACCGCTCCCCGGCAGTCTATCTGACCCACGGCGAGAGCAGCGTGCGCATGTATCTGGATACCGGGGCCGATCAGAGCTATGCCGACCATGCCTTTATCGACTTTATGGCCAGCCAGAAGGCGATCTCTGGCGAAGATGCCACGCCACGCAAAGGGGTGGACGCCAGCGGTATGGTGGAGGGGCGTGAACATATCCTCACCGGCCTGCACTTTGATGAGCGCCAGCTCGGTGAGCTGCGCGTGTCGGAAAACAGCAATGAGCAGTATGGTCTGGGGCTGGATTTTGTTAGCCGCTTCAATCGCTTTGCGATCATGCCCGGGCGGATGATGCTCTGCTACGACGCCGACAGCCTGGCGCGCAAAGTGCCGCCAGTCCTGCGCAATATCGGGGTGCGTTTTGATGGCGAGCATCTGCAGGTCTACTACAGCGACGAACGGGATCTTGCCCCCTATGGTCTGGCCAACGGCGACATTCTGGAACAGATCAACGGGGTGGCTTATCGTCCCCTCGAGATCGACAAGGTGCGTGAACTGCTCAGCACCAGCAAGCCGGGGTCGCTCAGGTTGCGGATTGTGCGGGAAGGAAAACCGCTGGATATCGCTATCTAGTCAAGGAGGGGCGGCAAGATGAGCCGCCCCTATGAGCCTCAGCCCTTGGTCGGATTTTCCATGCAGGTGAGGGTTGGCTGGCCGTAACGCTCCAGCGTGGCGTCGTCCCCCTTGGTGAAGAAGGTGAGGTTTTGCCCTTCATAACGGGCGCCGCTGGCGCTGGGGGCTTCATAGGCGAGCACTTGTTGCTGCTTGTCGCCCTCGCTCAGGTTGATCACCGCGGCGGGCAGCTTGGCATCGTTATAGAAGTAGGTAGAGAGTGTGACGCTCTTGCCGCACTGGTAGTTGACCGGTGCCGGCACCATCAGCTGGCCGCCGCTGATCTGCAGTTCGGTGATCCGCAGCAGGTAATTATCCTCCACACACTGGCGCAGATCCTGCCCCTTCCAGCAGTCGTTGCGACCCTTGATCCAGCCGCGCTGCATGGCGCGTTCGGTCTTGAGCTGTTCGGGAGAGAGCGCCGCAATCGCCTTGGGGTAGAGGGCCGCCAGTTCGTTATCAAGGGCGGCCAGTCCGGCATCCTTGCAGATCAGGGTTTCGACAGACCCGGACGCTTTGGTGCAGTCAAAAGAAGGGACTGCGGCACTGGCCAGCAGAGGGGCAAACAGCAGGGTGGCAAACAAGGTCTTGTTCATCGATAGATTCCAGCAATGAGTAGGGAATATCTGCCTACTACAGCACACTCTACAGGGCAATGCAGCAGGGGAGCCGAGCGCACTTGCGCTGCTGAATGACTGCCAAGCGGGAAAACCCGACACTCCTCGCCGGAATGTCGGGTTTTTTGTGGCCGCAATAAAGGGAGAGGCGGGTTGCCGGTTGCTCAGGCCAGCGCCAGTTGCTGACTGCGGGCGCGCCACAGCCGCTCGTGGAAGAAGAACACCACGGTATTGATGGCCGGTTCGATCATCGCCATCACGCCGCCGGTGAGCAGCTCGCCGCTCAGCAGGAAGGCCACACCGAAGGCCACCGAGAAGTGGATCACCGCGAAGCTGCTGGTCTTGGCCTGCAGGCTGTGATTTGGCTTGAGCTTGTGCCAGCCAAGGTCATGAAAGTAGAAGGCGACCGTGTTGACGGCGGGCTCGATCAGGGCGATCAGGCTGGCGGTCAGCAGCTCACCGGTCAGCAGGTAAGCCACGGTAAAGGCGACACCGAAGTGCAGGATGGCAAAGCTGATGGTCTTTTTCATGATGGCGGCTCCCTCTGTTGATGATGAGAGTATCCGCCAAAATAAGACCAAATGAAAACTATTCTCATCTATTGCCCAGATAGGGAAAACCTATCAACGGGCGAGCGGCCGGTGCGGTTCAGCGGTTGCCAATCGCAACCAGGGCGATAAAGTACAGGTTCTTCACACTTGCCCATGAAAAAGGATCTTTCATGAATATCAATGCCACCCTGCTTGGTCAGTTCATTGCGTTGCTGATGGTCATCGTCGGCGTCATCGCCTGGCGACTGGCGCGCCGCAAGAGCGAGCATCCGGCGCTGATCACCCTTATCTGCTCCCTGCTCTGTCTGTTTCCGCCCTTTGGCCTGCTGGCCCTGTTGCTGGTTGCGCTGAAACAGGATCTGCCCACCCGTTCATAGGGCGCGCAGGTTCAGGCTGCCGCACACACCGGCCGCACCAATAGCAAAAGCCCCGTGACGGGGCTTTTGCGTTTGAACTCGGTGAGCAGAAGACCTTGGACACCCATCTTTTGGGGTCGGGCTATGCTACACCTTGCTCAAAAAGGTGGGTGTCCCAGATTTGTTCCAAAAACATCAATGAGCAGAGCGGCAATTCCCGCCAGCTCAGATGCCTTTGTTAATGATTTTCCTAATGTGGAGTCTCGTTTATCGCCTGTACGGTATGCCTCAAATCTTTCAGGGCCGATAATATCGTTGCGAATTCTTCGATAAATAGCTTTGATTGGCTCGTTTATTTGTTCTTGCTGGTCACGTAGTACATTCTCATATACTCGATTTATTACTTTGTTAAATACATCGAATTGAGCAACCACCTGCTCCGATGATGGGGAATAAGTTGCTGTGCTTTCAAGAAGCCTGACTTGCTTTTGAAAGTAACGAAAGTGCGCAGGGTTTTCTAGCTTAAATCTGACTTGGCCTTTCTCTAAGCTTTCAAGTTCAATAGATACTCGCGAAAGTGAATCGAGAATTTCACGCCACACTTCTGGTTCATCTTTGCCAGAAAACTTAATCCATCCTGTTTCTACTAAAGACTTTACTCGGCTTTCCTTAATTTTAAATATTTCCGATAGCGCGAATACGTCTACTTTCTGTGTTCCAGAGTGCTTTAGATACAAATGGATTATTAATGCATCAAGATCAGCTTTAGGCATAGAGCCTAAGCCTTGCTGCCCCACATAGTTTTCCATTAATTCACTAAGGAAAATAGCTTTCTTATCATCTCTAATAGTATCTAGCACGATATCTCCTTATAAGGCTAACGCCGGTTAGGGGGCAACCAACGCTACTACCAACTTACCGCATAACACCATAACCACAAAAAACAACGCATAGTAAAAATGCCACGCGTTGGTTGTCCCTCTTGAACCGTTTGTTAGATTATTTTTCACTTTCATTTGCTGATGCGATAGAGTTTATTGTTTTCGAGAGTTCTTGTTGTTCTTTATTTAGAAGAACATTATCTAAAACCTTATTGTGAAGGTTTCTATACATTTGCTTTGCCTGCCATTCATCTATACGTCCCAATTGCTTTTGTGTTTCAATGTATGAGATTGCTTCATCTATTGATGGATCCACCTTGTGGCGATTAAGAAATGGCATGATATTAAACAAGAATACTCCCAAACCTATCAAGTGCCATAGCTTTATGAGGCTTATATTAATAACTGCAATTGTTTTTAAAAAGGGATTGAATAAGCTAATAAAACCATCTATTACAATCCCAGACAAAACGCCTAAGCTGGTGCCTCTCGGATTAGAAACAAAAAGAATGTTAATTGCTTTTCTAACTAAAACTGTCATTTGCTCTGTTTTCATATAGCTACTCCCCGTTTGCTTTCCTCATGTGCAACAGCTAAATCAGCCTCTGGGTTGGTAATAATTCTTTTCGCACCATTTCCATCGTTAAAATCATCCTTGTTCGAATGCAAAGTAATGAATTCAATGAGCTCCCTTGTCTCAAACTCGTTGCTACCGTACCACCCTTTTCGAATTCGAAATTCGATTAGTTTTTGGTCTACGAATACAGCTAAGAGCAACACTGCCAAAAATAGCAATACAAATTGGCTGATGTCACTGCCCGTCAACCAAACAATAAACAAGTGAGCAACAATAGCGAGAATCAGTATTGACTGTTGTATAGTTCCCTTTTTAGCTTTTTCAAGCAGCATTACGCCAACTATAGTATTAGCTTTTCTGTCTTTTGCACTTCCATCCGAATCAGCGATCTGTTTTGCTAGAGTTTCAACAACAGAAAAAGCACTGGAGTTCAAAAGCATAGAGGCTTCTAATAGAAGCGAGTTTGCCTTAAATACGCGTTTTACTATAGTTACCGCAATACTATCAACTTTTTCCATTTCACTGACGTAAGCATCTAATGCTCTCTTTATTGCCTTAATTATGTCCTTTGACTTATAAAGATTAAACGCAATTGCTACAGCTAAGGAACCCAGAGCCCCAGTACTTATAGTTTTTGCAATATCTGTAAGCTCTGTTAAAAGTGACATCAAAACTCCTTATTTAATCTAACAGTGATTAGATAGAAGGCGGCACTAATCCGTTAGCAGAGCATTCCATATAACTCCGTAACATTTTCACGGCCGCCAAGTAAAAACAACCATTAAATCATAACGTCATCAGCTTTCTTCGCATGCTGGGCGTATTCGCTTGACTTCCTCTTTTTGCGCCACCGTTACTACTGTATGAAAAATCAGTGCTCAGCGCACTCTTGGCAAGCGCCGCCAGATCACGCCAGCATGAGCAGGTCAGAAATAAAAATGGGGCCGTCACCATGTTGAGTGGGTCGTAGGCAACTCTCGCTTATCCATTCCATCTGGCATGGCTACCGCCCCTGAATTTCAGCCTCCAGTCTGCTGCGTTTAACCAACGGGATGGGGTTGGCATGGCTCATGGGGTGACTCCTACGAGGCTTTGTTGCCAATCGGGTATATTAGCGGCGGGTAGGCGGAGGGAAAGGACCAGATGGCCGATTTCTGATCTGGATCGACTAATTGGTCAATAACGACTGATCTGGTGTGCAGATGGAGCGGGTGCTGCCATTGGTGAGGAAAACAGTTAGTGGGTAAAAGCGCTGGCAGGTAAAAAACAAGAAGCCCCTGAACGGGGCTTCTCTTTGCTGGCCATGCCGCCACTGTGAACGGTTTGGGTGAGCGACTTGCTGGCGCGTTGGCCGGGCGCCGGAGCGAGCTGTTGCGGGCCTATTCTTCGACCTTGTTGAGCCACTCCACCTTGTACTGGGCGCCGGTGCCCTGTGCCAGCTTGGCGCACAGCGGTTTGAGGAAGGCTTCAATTTGCTCGTCCAGCATCCAGGGCGGGCTGATGATCAGCATGCCTGAGCCGTTCATGCCCCAGTCGGCAGTCTGACCGGCCACTTCCAGCTCGGCCACCAGCACGTTACCGAAGTTCTCGCGCTTGATGGCGCGCAGCATGTCGCGGGATTTGTCCGCCTCCTGCCCGAGGATCGGATACCAGAGGGCGTAGATGCCGGTCGCCCAGCGCTTCTGTGCCTTTTTCAGGGTATCGACCACGGCGAAGTAATCTTCTTTTAGCTCATAGGGCGGATCGATCAGCACCAGCCCGCGGCGCGGGGTCGGTGGCAGCAGGGCGATCAGCCCCTCGAAGCCGTCACGGTGGTGCACGGCGACGCGGGGGTCATAGCCCATGTTGGCGCGCAGATCGTCCACTTCGTTGTTGTGCAGCTCCATCAGCGCCAGCTTGTCCTGCTCGCGGGCGAGGCGGCGAGAGAGCTCCGGCGAGCCGGGGTAGTAGTGCAACTCGCCGTTCTGGTTCATCTCCTCGATGACGCCGAGATAGGGGGCCATGGCAGGCCATTGGGCCCGCTCGTCCCACAGGCGGCCGATGCCGTCGGCATACTCGGCCTTCTTCTGGGACCAGTCGCCGCGCAGGTCGTAGAGACCGCCACCGGCATGAGTGTCCAGCACGATGAAGGGTTTCTCCTTCTTCTTGAGGGACTCGATGATCAGGGCCTGAACGGCGTGTTTCAGCACGTCGGCATGGTTGCCGGCGTGAAAGGCGTGGCGGTAGCTCAGCATATTAGATCTCTGAGGGGGCCCTGCTGGGCACCCAGTAACGATAGATAGTTCAACAAATTGCGGCTGTTGCCGCGAAACAGGGAGAGGCTGCGCAGGGTCTGCAACAGGACGCCCTGTTGCAGCCGCTCCAGCTCCAGTTCGTGGGCCAGCATCGACTGATACTGTTGCTCGTCGAGTCGCGTCTTGGCGCTCTGGCGCAGGGCGCGCCACGGGGTCAGCACCGCTTCGGTCTGCACCAGCGCCGGTTGCAGGTCGGTCAGATCGACCACGATGCCGAGTTGATCGAGCCGGTGCAGCAGCAGCGCGAGATTGACGTTGCCCCCCTGCTCCTGCACGGTGAGCCAATCCTGGCTGCGCTCACCGTAGACCTTGCCGCTCCAGTGCCAGAAGCCGATCGGCGTCGGCAATTCGTGGACCGCGACCCGCTCGCTGGCCATCAGCTGTTCGTCACGCAAAGAAGGCTTGCTCCATGGTTTCCAGCTCTTCGGAGAGGCTCATCCACTCCAGCTCTACCTCTTCCAGCTGCTCCTTGAGGGGGCCCTGGGATTTGAGCAGTTCGGAGAGCTTGGTTTTAGCGCTCTCTTCGTAGATGGCGGGGTCGGCCAGTTGGCTCTCGATGTCGCCAAGCTTGCCTTGCAGCTTCTCCATACTCGCTTCGAGCTTTTCCAGCTTCTGGCGCAGGGGACGGGTTTGCTGGCGGAACTCCGCCTCGCGCCGCTTCTGATCCTTGCGAGCCACCGCCGAGTTGGCAGAGACGGGGCCATCCGCCGGTTTGGCGTTGGCCTCTTTCTCCTGCTCGCCGAGCCACTTGTGGTAGTCGTCCAGATCGCCGTCGAACGGCTCGACCCGGCCACCGTGCACCAGATAGAAGTCATCTGTGGTGGTGCGCAGCAGGTGACGGTCGTGGGAGACCACTACCATGGCCCCTTCGAAGCCTTGCAGCGCCATGGTGAGGGCGTGGCGCATCTCCAGATCCAGGTGGTTGGTCGGTTCATCCAGCAGCAGCAGGTTGGGTTTTTGCCAGGTGATCAGCGCCAGCACCAGCCGCGCTTTTTCGCCGCCAGAGAAGGGGGCTACTTTGTCGAGCGCCTTGTCACCGTGAAAACCGAAGCTGCCCAGATAGTTGCGCAGCTCCTGCTCGGTCTTGTCTGGCGCGAGGCGGGCCAGATGATCGAGCGGGGAATCGTCGAGACGCAGGGTCTCCAGCTGATGCTGAGCGAAGTAGCCGATGCTCACCCCGGCGCTCACTTCGAGCTTGCCCGACAGCGGCGGGATGGAGCCCGACAGCATCTTGATAAAGGTGGACTTACCGGCGCCGTTGCGACCGAGCAGACCGATGCACGAACCCGGTACCAGATTGAGTTTGATCTTCTCCAGGATCACCTTGTCACCGTAACCGGCAGAGAGGTTTTCCATGGCGATGAGCGGGGTCGGCAGGGCCGACGGCTCGCGAAACTCGAAGCTGAACTCGGAGTCGGCGTGGGCGGGCAGGATCTTCTCCATCCGCTCCATCGCTTTCAGGCGGCTCTGGGCCTGACGGGCCTTGGAGGCCTTGTAGCGGAAGCGATCCACATACGCCTGCATGTGGGACATCTCCCGCTGCTGCTTCTCGTACATGGACTGCTGCTGGGCCAGCTGTTCGGCGCGCTGCAGTTCGAAGTCGGAGTAGCCGCCGGTGTATTCGTTGAGCTTGCCGTTCTCGATATGGATGATGCGGCTGATGACCGAATCGAGGAAATCGCGGTCGTGAGAGATGAGCACCAGCGTGCCCTGATAGCCCTTGAGCCACTTCTCCAGCCAGATCACCGCATCGAGATCCAGGTGGTTGGTCGGCTCATCGAGCAGCAGCAGATCGGAGCGGCAGAGCAGCGCCTGGGCGAGGTTGAGGCGCATGCGCCAGCCACCGGAGAAGCTGCGCACCGGCGAGCTCAGCTGCTCGTCGCTGAAACCGAGGCCGTGCAGCAGCTCGGCGGCGCGGGCGCGAATGCTGTAGGCGCCTATGGTATCGAGGCGACTGTGCAGCTCGGCTACCAACAGGCCATTGTCATCCTGCTCGGCCTGTACCAGCTGGGCTTCCAGCGAGCGGAACTCCTTGTCGCCGTCGATCACGTACTCGAGCGCGGAGCAGTCGAGCGCCGGGGTCTCCTGCGCGACGCCTGCAATCTGCCAGCCAGCGGGCAGGCTGAAGGTGCCGCTGTCGATGGCCAGCTCGCCCCGTACCAGTGCAAAAAAGGTGGACTTGCCACAGCCGTTTTTGCCCACCAGACCCACTTTGTGGCCGGGGTGAATGGTGGCGGAGGCGTTGTCCAGCAGCTTGCGGCCGCCGCGGATCAGTTCGATTTGACTGGCAACTATCATGGGTGGGATCTGCTTGCTCAAAATGGAGGAGAAAAACTGGCGCGGATCTTACGTGAAATGACGCTGATTTGCACTGTAGCGAAGGGCTGGCCACTGGCTGGCACTGCAAAAACATGCCATAACAGAGAAACCAGTTTGGTTACGGGAGGTTAGCATGCATATCAGGGATATTATGACGACCCGGGTCGCCACCGTTTCAATGGATGATCGACTCCGAGTCATCAGGGATATCTTCGAGCAGGCACACTTTCGCCACCTGCTGGTGCTGGAAGAGGAGGAGCTGGTGGGGGTCATCTCGGATCGGGATCTGTTCCGTGCCATCAGCCCCTATCTAGACTCCGAAGCCGAGATGAGCCGCGATACCGAAACCCTCAACAAGCGGGCCCACCAGATCATGAGTCGTCAGCTCGTCACCATCGCTCCCCATCTCACCGTGCGCGACGGCGTCAAGCTGATGCTGGAGAAGGGGGTCTCCTGCCTGCCGGTGCTGGAGAATGGCGCCCTGGTCGGCATCATCAGCTGGAAAGATTTTCTCAAGGCGGCGCTGGAGAGTGACGCGCTGGGCTGAGCCCGGGGACTTAACAGTCATCTGTCACCGTAGCTGCTTGTGCCCGTCCTTGCGGGCCATAAGGGTACACGAAATGAATAGAGGGGAGCCAAGGCTCCCCTCTCTCTATGTGGTGGCTGGTGGCGCAGGTAAGTGCACCCCCTGCTGCTTCATCATGACTCCGGGGGCCCCTTGGCCAGGCTGGATGGGCCACTGCCGGAGAGGTGCGGCTGCAAGTGGGTGCGGATCTCCTGCAGAGTACGCTGGTACTGCTGGGCATGTTGATCCAGAAACGCAGGGCTGTGCTTGAGGCGCCGCTCCAGGGTATCGACCAGCAGCGCTACCTTGGGGGCAGCCATGCCCGTCGGCCAGCTGTGTTGCAGCAGTTCCAGCAATTGCCAGGCATCGCCGGGCAGGGCGGGAAATTCCTCCAGCAGTTGCAAGCCGGCCTGCAGTGCCAGTTGATAGTCACCTTTTTGTATCCCTTGATGACGGGTTTGGCGCAAGCTGGTCAGGCGCTGCTCCCGCGCCGTCAACTGTTGGCCCAGTTCCGTTAGCAGATGGTGAAACAGCTGACGGGTCAGGGGGTGGGGGGCGACACGGTCACGGTAGTGTGTCAGCTGCGCCAGATAGCGCTGGGCATGGTGGGGCAGGCCACAAAACTGACAGACGGCAAAGCCCAATAACAGGGTGAGATGGTTCTCGCTCGCCTGGCTGGGTTGATGGTGGGCGATCAGGATCAGCGCCTCGTCGAAGCGGTAATCCAATCCCTGCATCAGTGCCTGCAGCAGCTCGAACTCCTGCGCGGGCAGGTTTACTGTTCGCTTCAGATGGGCCCACTCCTGTTGCAGGGAGCGGATCCGGTTGCTGGATGGTGTATGCCACAGCACCGCCAGCATGGCGTTGATCATGAAGTGGTCGATGGCCAGCCGGACGCGCTGTTCACTGAAATGGTGAAGATTCAGGGTACTGGCTTGTTCCAGCACCTTCCTCTCGTCTTGCTGTAATAGTCCCAGCATCATGGCCAGCTGATGCCAGCGGGGTTGATGGGGGCGGACTTGTTGCAACTGCACCATGGTCTCCCAGGCTGCCTGCCACTGATGTTGGTGCAACTGACTGGCGAGTTGCAGCTCCAGTCGGGTGGCGGTCGGCAATATGGTTTGATGACGCTGCAAGTCGGTTTCGGCACTCTGCAGTTTGCCCAGTCCCAACATGGCGTAGAACAATCCGGCCCTCGGCCAGCTTGCCCGATACTCGTTGGCACACAGGGCATAATGCTGGGCGGCAGTGAGCTGTTCGCTGGACTGCAGCAGCAGGTAACCCTTGAACCGATCCAGCCAGGGGGCAAGGGGTCGGTTGTCCCGTTGATAGAGCAGGTCTTCACAGAGTGCGGTCGCCAGTTTCCACTCCCGCAGCAGGGTTGGAGGGGCGAGGGTGTGGGTCATCCTGCTCAGTTGTGTCAACTGCTTGAGCGCAGTTGTGAGCTCCCCGGTCATGAAGGGGAGTGGCAGATGGAGGGAGAAGTAGAGGTCCGAGGGGAGAAAATCCTGCTCGTTCTGGTCTGCATCCATCAACAGTAGTACGCAGGCGGGTTGTAGCAGGCCGAGGTAGTGTGCTTCATGCAGCAGGCGGGCGCCGTCATGCCCCAGTTGTCTATTTTGCTGGCAGATAATGGCATCGAATGGCTGTTGTTGCAGCAGGGTGAGTAGACCGCTGCGTTCCTGACCCGGGTGGCTGTGGTGGTGGATCCGTTCAGCAGGGATACCCTGTTCGGTCAGTTCCCGGGTGATGGCGCTACGGAGCAGTGGATCCTCTTCGAGCAGCAGTATCGTCATGCACGCGTCCTTTCAATACTCCACGAGTAGATCAGATTAGACCCAAGAGGAACATGGCGACAACTCTGCGGGGGAGGAAAAGTGACAGTAGTCGGCGCGAGACGAGGAAGGGCATTATAGGCGGTTACCGGGATTTATGTGCTTCGGTGAGAAAGACACACTCTGTTTGACGGATCTGGTGTGAGCCACTCCCCTGTTCCCCCTGCCAGCTTAATTCCAGCTTGCCGAGGCGGCCTAGATGGCGCAGTTCAAATTCGTAGCGCTGGCAGAGGTTGTTTTGGGGCAGACTCGTCATACCCGCTGGCAGGCGGTATTGATAGCGCAGGATCGGCCCATCTTCCAGCTTGCTGGCCACCGGCACCAGCCCCTCTGGCGTGGGCTGCGGCGCCCCGAGCGCACGGCGCAAACTGAGCGGTGCATCGATCGCCTTTTGATAGTGCAGGCCGTTCATGGCCGCCAGCTCCTCTTCCAGCCGTTGCAACTCCCCTTCCAGTCCATTGAGCGCGGCCCCCAGCTGCTGGTGGGTCGTTGACGAGGCGCAGCCACCCAGCAACAGGGTGGCAAGCAGCAGGGCGGCTCTGATGGGGGGCACGGCATCTCCTTGGCAATGACGATGAAGCGTGAAGGTCAGGTCGGCTGGCCCTGACTATAGCAGGGGATTGCTCGGGGGCGTCCCCTGCAGCAGCTGCGCCAGACGGGCCAGCCCTTCGCCGACCCGGGCATCGGTGGCGGGTTGGCTCAGGCTCAGGCGCACCCCTTGCGGAGCGGCAAACTGACCGGCGGCGAAGTGTTCCCCGCTCGCCACGCCAACGTCAAGAGCATCGGCGGCGGCAGCAAACTGTTGGCTGCGCCAGGGCTCCGGCAGCGGTAGCCAGGCGTGCATGCTGCCCGGCTGCCAGCGGGCTGCAGGCAGCAGGTGGCGCAGCAGTTCGCCACGGCGTTTGAGGATCTCCCGCTGCTGCTCGACCAGCGGCATGATCTGGCGCTGACTGACCATTTTGCAGGCGAGCTCGATCAGCAGCGGGCTCACCATCCAGCTCGACAGCCGCATGGTCTGGGCGAAGGCGCTGCGCAGGGCAGGGGGCGTCAGCACGAAGCCCACCCGCAGGCCGCCGCAGGCGATCTTGGCCAGACTGCCCAGATAGATGACCCGCTCCGGCGCCAGATTGACCAGAGGGATCACAGGTTGCTGGGGCAGCAGGCCGTTGACGTCATCCTCGATGATCAGCAGATCGTGGCGACGGGCGATGGCGACGATGGCCTCCCGCCGCGCCAGACTCATGATGGCGGTGGTGGGGTTTTGCAGGGTCGGGGTGAGGTAGAGCAGCTTGGCCCGGCGGGTGCGGCAGGCGGCGTCCAGCGCCTCGGGCAGCAGCCCCTCCTCGTCCATCGCCAGCCCCACCACCTGATTCTTCAGCTGGCGGGCGTTGCCCAGCATGCCGGGATAGCTCAGCCCCTCGCACAGGATGGTCTCCCCCACGCACTGGGTCGCCAGCAGCGCCAGCATGATACCGTGCTGGGCGCCGTGGCTGAACAGCAGGCGATCCTCACTGCAGGCCACCCCTTGGTCCGCCAGCCAGTCGGCAAACTGCTGGCGCTGATCCGGTCGTCCCGCCTCCTTGTCATAGCCGAGCAGGGCGTTGAGGTCCCCGTCCGCCACTTCCCCCAGCATGGGGCGAATGATGGCCGCCCGATCCAGCTGCACCGGCAGGTTCTGCCACAGCTCGATGCGGTGCCCCTCCTCCTGGCGGATCACCCACTCATTGGCGGGATCCGTGTTCGCTCCCTTGACCCAGGTGCCATGCCCCACCCGGGCGGCCAGCAGGCCGCGTCGCTCCGCCTCGCTGTAGGCGCGGGTGACGGTGCCTACGGTGACGCCCAGGCGATCCGCCAGGGATCGGTGGGTAGGCAATCGGGTCAGCGGTGGCAGCTCGCCATTCGAGATCCCCTGTTCGATTGCTTTGACCAGCTTGAGATAGAGGGGGCCATCGAAGGCCGCAAGGTCGGGCGTCCAGATTGTCATGGTGACAATAAATCCATTGATCCAAATTTGTTGTCAATATAGCGTGAATTTCAGCCTGATAACAATCAAATAGCTTGCATTGTATCGATACAATTCAGCGAGTAAGGAGTCACAATATGACGATGGAGTGGTATGTTACCCTGTTCGGGTTTGCCGTACTCACCTGCGGTACGCCGGGGCCCAACAACCTGATGCTGACGGCCTCCGGCGCCAACTTCGGGGTGCGTCGCACTCTGCCACATCTGCTCGGGGTGGGGCTGGGGCAGCCGGTGTTGCAACTGGTGCTGGCGCTGGGGCTTTATCCGCTGTTCGAGCGCTGGCCCCTGCTACGGCTCGGTTTGCAGATCTTCGGCAGCCTCTATCTGCTGTGGTTGGCGTGGCGTATCGCGGTGGCCGGGGCGCCGGGGGATCCGGCCCGGAGGGCCCGTCCGCTGACCATGCTGGAGGGGCTGGGCTTTCAGTTCCTCAATCCCAAGGCGTGGATGATGGGGATCTCCGCCATCAGTCTGTTCAGCCTGCCCGGCGCCAGTTACTGGTCGAGTCAGCTGGCGGTGATGGTCATGTTTGCGCTGGTGGCCCTGCCGGTCTGCTTTGTCTGGGTACTGTTCGGCCATCAGCTGAGCAACTGGATCAGCTCGGATCGGGGCTGGCGGCGACTCAACGGTTCTCTCGGCCTGCTGACGGCACTCTGTGTGGTGATGCTCTGGTATTGAGCCGTGTTGCGCTGGAGGGGGAGGTGGCCGAGAAAGAGGCATTTCTGACTTGTCGCCACGGGGTTGGCTCTGCATATTAGAAGGCTTTCCCCATAACGGGGGCGTTGAATCGACAAGAGGTTGAGATGGATCTGAACTGGTTACTGCCCCTGGCGGGGTTTGCCCTGGTTACCTGCGGCACGCCGGGGCCAAATAACATGTTGCTCACCAGCGCCGGGGCGGCGCAGGGGTTTCGCCGCACGATTCCCCTGCTGGTGGGGGTGGTGGGGGGGATCAATCTGATGATCCTCGCTACCGCGCTGGGGCTTGGTGTGGTATTTGAGAAGGTGCCGCTGCTGCACGATGGCCTCAAGATTATCGGCTCGGCGTATCTGCTCTGGCTGGCGTGGAAGGTGGCGACCGCCAGCGGCCCGGCCGAGGGCAACCGTCCGCTCATTCCCGCCCATCAGGGGGCCATGCTGCAACTGCTCAACCCCAAGGCATGGATGATGGCGCTCTCCGCCATCAGCGGTTTCACTCTGGCGGGGGAGGCTTACTGGCCCTCCGCGCTCTGGGTGTTGGTGATCTTCTTTATTACCGGCCTCTACACCGGGGCATTCTGGGTGCTTTTTGGTGCCCAGGTGCGGCAAATCATTCGCACCGCCCGAGGCTGGCGGCGTTTCAACCTCGGCATGGGGCTGGCGACGGCCGCCTGTGTCGGGATGATCTGGATTTAGCCCGGGGTTGCCCCGGGCCTTTACCGGCTGTCTTGTTGGCCCTGCGGGGCCTTTTTTATCTCGCTCCCGTGATCTTGCCTGCAAGGTGGCGTGGTTCTGCCCTCCCTCTGGATGAAAGGAGTTCCTATGAAATGTATCGGTCTGTTGGGTGGCATGAGCTGGGAGTCCACCGTCAGTTACTATCAGGCGCTCAACCGCGGGGTGCGGGCGCAGCTTGGCGGTTTGCACTCGGCGCGAGTGCTATTGAGCAGTGTGGATTTTGCCGAGATAGAGCGGCTGCAGCATGTTGGTGACTGGCCCGCCACCGCTCGCCTGTTGGTGGCCGAAGCTCAGGCTATCCAGGCCGGCGGCGCCGATTTCTTGCTGATCGGCACCAACACCATGCACAAGGTCGCCCCCGAGATTGAGGCCGCCATCGATATCCCGCTGCTCCATATCGCCGATGCCACCGCGGCCAAATTGCGGGCTGACGGGATCACCCGAGTCGGCCTGCTCGGCACCCGCTTCACCATGGAGCAGGATTTCTACAAGGGGCGTTTGCAGGCGCGCTTCGGGTTTACTGTGCTGGTACCCGATGAGGCAGGGCGGGAGCGGGTACACAGGATCATCTATGACGAGCTTTGTCTGGGCGAGATCCGCGAATCGTCGCGGGCCGAGTATCTGGCCATCATCGAGGCGCTGGCGGATGCTGGTGCCGAGGCGGTGATCCTCGGTTGCACCGAGATTGCCCTGCTGGTGGGCGATGCCCGGGCGGCGGTGCCGCTCTACGACACCACTGCCATCCATGCCGAGGCCGCCGTGGCACTGGCGCTCTGCTCCGATTAATTAACTGGTCAGATCTCACTATTCATGCTTGTCTCATACCCCTTGCCATAAAAGCGTGTAAAATTGCGCCCTGAATTTTCCCCGGCCAACAAGGGTTGGCTGCGGTTTCCTAGCATGCAAGGCTGACATTGTGACTGAAGTAGATAGATTCGCGGATATTCGCCCCTACCGCGATGAAGAAGTGCCGGCAGCCATCGAACGGCTGATCCAGGATGATGAATTTATCGGCGCCATCGCCAAGTATCGTTTCGGTTCCCTGATGAGCTGGCTGGGTTGGGCCATCCGCCCGATGATCCGCCTGTTCCTGCGCCGTAAATGGTCAAAAGTGACCACGGTGCATCAGGTCCAGATGGGGGTGACCCGCTATATGTCCCGCATGATCGCCACCTCCACCAAGGGGGTGACCTTCTCCGGGCTCGAACATCTGAAGAAGGAGCAGGGCTACCTGTTTGTCTCCAACCACAGAGACATCGCCATGGACCCGGCGTTCGTCAACTGGGGGTTGCACACCCACGGTTTCGATACCGTACGTATCGCCATCGGCGACAACCTGCTGCGCAAGCCCTGCGCCACCGAGCTGATGAAGCTCAACAAGAGCTTTATCGTCAAGCGTTCCGCCAAGGGGCCGCGGGAGATGATGAAAGCGCTCGGCGAGCTGTCGGCCTATATAGGTCAGTCGGTCCACGAGGGGCACTCCATCTGGATCGCCCAGAAAGAGGGGCGGGCCAAGGATGGGGATGACAAGACTGATCCGGCCATCCTCAAGATGTTTTATGTCGACGGCAAGAAGCAGAAGATCGACTTTGTCGACTACATGTGTAGCCTCAATATCGTGCCGGTCAGCATCAGCTACGAGCTGGACCCCACCGACAAGGCGAAGGCGCGCGAGCTCTACGAGAAATCGGTCAACGGCAGCTACGAGAAGGGCGAGTTCGAAGATATCGAGAGCATTGTCGCCGGTATCGTCGGCATGAAGGGGCGGGTACATGTCTCTTTCGGCGCCCCCATTACCGAGGGCTTCAGCGATCCGGACGAACTGGCCGCGCTGATCGATAAGGCTATATGGAGCAGTTACCGCCTCTTCCCCAGCAACTATCTGGCAGCAGATGTGGCTGGCAAGGCCAATACCATCGAACAGGCTGCTTTCCTGACTCGTCAGTCAGAAGTGCCACAAGAGCACAAGGCTATCTGGCGTGCCATGTACGCCAAACCGGTGGAAAACGCCGAAAAGGCTTGAATGAAGCCGGTTGTTAAACGGTTTTGCGAAAAAAACGGGAGCTGATGCTCCCGTTTTTGCGTCTGGTCAAAGTCGCTGGCAAAAGGGTGGTGAATAATATGGTTTCAGCTGGTACGATCACCGTGAAAATGGAGTCCATACTCTTGGCAATCACTGGATGAGTGTGTAACAGTGCTCCAATATGCTGAATATGAACGTTAGCTCTAATCCCTCTGCACGGATCGCCGGGGGCATTATCGAAGGACCTGTAACAGGTCCTTTTTCATTGGGCGGAAAAGATGCCGCATAGATATATCTAACAGGAAGATACTCGCACCATGATCACCGGTAGCCTGAACACTTTGCAGCGGACACCGCTGCCAGCCCCGCTGGATCGCATCATGGTCGAGGTGGTCAAAAGTGTTACCCGCTGGCGAGATGCGCCCCTTGGCAAGAGCGAGATCGACGGTCTCAAGCTGTTCTGTCTGGTGAGCGAGGAGATGACCGAGCCCGCCACGGATCGCCGTGGTGAGTTTCACCGCGACTATCTCGATATTCAGCTGCTGCTGGATGGCGAAGAGTGGATAGGTGTCGGGCCCCATGAGTATGCGGATGAAGGTGCTGACTATCCCCATCCCGACCTCTGGTTTGTCGATGACGAGCAGACTACCTATCTGGCGCTGCAACCGGGCGATTTCGCCATCTTCTGGCCGGGCGAGCTGCACCGCCCGCTCTGCACCTTCAACCAGCCCACCAAGGTGAAGAAGCTGGTGGTCAAGGTGCACCGGGATCTGCTGGCCATCGCCTGAATATCCTATTGGTATGAGTGAAACTCGGCTGATGAGCTGAGGCTTCAGGAAATTGAAACGAGTGACATGCACCGCAAGTCGTGATGACTCTTTCAAGATCAAGAATTGAAAAATTGGGCGCACTTTCCTGCGACCATAAGCCCCCGGCAGGGGAATCCCATCCTCTTTTGGATGACACGACACTGTCGGCATAAAGCCGAAGCACAGGAAGATGTAGAAAATGAGCAAGTTGGTATTGATCCTTAACTGCGGTAGCTCTTCCCTGAAATTTGCCGTAATGGACGCCGAAACAGGTGAGGACATGCTGTCCGGCCTGGCCGAATGCTTCAATCTGGATGATGCACGTATCAAATGGAAACTCCACGGGGTCAAGGGCGAAGCCATGCTGGGAGCGGGTGCCGCTCACCAGGAGGCCCTCGACCATATCGTGGGTCACATCCTGCCGCAGGATCCGACTCTTGCCGAGCAACTGGTGGCCATCGGTCACCGAATCGTACACGGTGGCGAGCAGTTCTCCCGCTCCGTGCGTATCGATGACGGCGTGATCGCCGGTATCGAAGCCGCCATTCCGTTTGCCCCGCTGCACAACCCGGCGCACCTCATCGGTATTCGCGCCGCGCTGAAAGTGTTCCCGCAGCTGTCCGAGAAGAACGTGGCCGTCTTCGACACCGCGTTCCACCAGACCCTGCCGCAAGAGGCCTACCTCTATGCGCTGCCGCACAAGCTCTACCGCGAACACGGCATCCGTCGTTACGGTGCCCACGGTACTTCTCACCGCTACATCGCGGAAGAAGCCGCGAAAGAGCTGGGCAAGCCGTTGAATGAACTGAACATCATCAACTGCCACCTGGGTAACGGTGCCTCTGTCTGTGCCATCAAGAACGGCGAATCCGTTGACACCTCCATGGGGCTGACTCCGCTGGAAGGTCTGGCGATGGGTACCCGCTCCGGTGATATCGATCCGGCCGTGGTCTTCTTCATGCACGACCAGCTTGGTTACAGCGTGGAGCAGATCAACCACACCCTGACCCGTGAGTCCGGTCTGTTGGGGATGACCGAAGCGAGCAGCGACTGCCGCTACGTCACCACCAACTACGCTACCGACGCCGGTGCCAAGCGTGCGCTGGATGTCTTCACCTACCGTGTGGCCAAGTATGTCGGCGCCTATGCCGCTGCGATGGACGGTCGTCTGGACGCCGTGGTCTTCACCGGTGGTATCGGTGAGAACGCAGCCATGGTGCGCGAGATGGTGCTGAACCGTCTGGCCCTGTTCGGCTTCAAGGTGGACAAAGAGGCCAACAACGCCGCGGTACTGGGTGGCGAAGGTCGCATCACCACCGCCGACAGCCGTTGCGCCATGGTGATCCCGACCAACGAAGAGCTGGTCATCGCCCGCGATGCCCTGAGCCTGGTCTGCTAAGTCAACCTCGCTTTGAAACAACGCCCGGCCTGTGCCGGGCGTTGTCATTTCTGGCGTACGCTGATTTGACATGGGGGAGGGGAGCGGTACCCTGACCACCACTGTTTTTGCAGCCAGCGGGCTGCCCGGTTCGGGAGAGAGCAATGAAAGAGGCGTTTTTTAACTGGTTGTCGGGCCTTGGGGTGGAAGTGACCAACATGATGGCGCTGGTGATCGCGCTGGGCTTTATCGTCATCACCTCGTTGCTGCTGCACATGGCGCTGCACCGGGTGCTGCTGGTCCGGCTGGTGGGGATCCTCGGCAAGGCCAAGCAGGTGTGGCTGCCGCCCCAACTGCAACAGCGCCTCTTCAACCGGCTCGCCTTCGTGCTGCAGGGGGCCGTGCTGCTCGGTCAGGCGGAGATCTGGCTACCCCGTCAATCGGATAGCCTCAAACTTATCGAGATGGTGGCCCAGCTCTGGATCTTGCTGTTCCTGCTGCTGGCCTTCTTCGCCCTGCTCGACTGCCTGTTGTCGGTGAGCCGTTACACCCGCCTTGGCCGGGATTTGCCCCTGCGTGGCATCTTCCAGGGGGCAAAGCTGGTAGGCAGCATTCTGGTAGGCATCCTGATGATCGCCCTGCTGCTCGGCAAGTCGCCGCTGTTCCTGTTCAGCGGTCTGGGTGCCATGACCGCAGTGCTGATGCTGGTATTCAAGGACCCTATCCTCGGGCTGGTGGCGGGGATCCAGCTCTCCGCCAACCGGATGCTGAGCGTCGGTGACTGGCTGCAGATGGACAAGTACGGCGCCGATGGTGAGGTGACCGACATCGGCCTTACCACGGTCAAGGTGTCGAACTGGGACAAGACCATCACCACCATTCCCACCTATGCCCTGATCTCCGACTCTTTCAAGAACTGGCAGGGGATGACCGAGTCGGGGGGGCGCCGCATCAAGCGCAGCGTCAATATCGACATGACCAGCGTGCGCTTTCTGACGGCCGAGGAGCAGTTGCAGCTCAAGCAGGCGCAGCTGCTGGCACCCTATCTGAGCCGCAAGGAGCAGGAGCTGAGTGCTTACAACCAGCAGCTGAGCGATGCCCTGAGCTGTCCCATCAACGGTCGTCACCTCACCAACCTCGGCACCCTGCGCGCCTATCTGGATGCCTACCTGCGTGCCCACCCCGGCATTCGCAAGGACATGACCCTGATGGTGCGCCAGCTGGCACCCACGTCAGACGGTCTGCCGCTGGAAATTTACTGCTTTACCGCGACTACCGCATGGGCTGATTACGAAGGGATCCAGGCCGATATTTTCGACCATATATTTGCCATCATTGAGCAATTTCATCTGCGGTTGCATCAATCTCCCACAGGTTACGATATGCGTGCCTGGCAACGGGGATAAACAGGGAAATGGGGCGGGTCGAGGACGCGGAAAAAACCGCATATTAATCATCGACCCGTCGCCACTTGTCAGTTGAAATTTGCCGTGCAGAGGAGAAAAATGGCGGCCTTCTCTTCGCGCCCCTGATCCCCTCTTGATCAGCTGCCAGCCCAGAGACGTCACTTCAAGTCATCATCATGGGAAAGTTATGAAGCTCCTTCGCAATAGTGTGGCAACACTCTGCTACAGCCTGCTGCTGACCGCTGCGCCGGTTTTCGCTGTTGAATATGCTCTGCCTGCGGCCAACAGCCGTCTGGTAGGGGAAAATCTGGAATACGTGGTTCCGGCCGAAGAGAACGGCCAGCCGCTGGAGGCCATTGCGGCCAAATTCCAGCTGGGGCTGACCAACATGACCGAAGCCAACCCCGATGCGGATCCCCTGCTGGTACAGACCGGCGAGAAGCTGGTGATTCCCCAGCAACTGATCCTGCCGGATGCACCCCGGGAAGGGATCGTGCTGAACGTGGCCGAGATGCGCCTCTACTACTACCCCAAGGGTAAAAAAGTGGTGGAAGTGCTGCCCATCGGCATCGGCCAGCTCGGCACCGACACCCCGGAAAACTGGGTGACCAGCGTGCAGCGCAAGAAAGCGGGCCCGACCTGGACCCCGACCGCCAAGATGCATGCCGAATATGCCGCCCGTGGCGAGAGCCTGCCTGCGGTATGGCCGGCCGGCCCGGACAACCCCATGGGTCTGTTTGCCCTCTACATTGGCAAGATGTACGCCATCCACGGTACCAATGCCAACTTCGGTATCGGCCTGCGGGTGAGCCACGGTTGCGTACGTCTGCGCAACGACGACATCGCCTACCTGTTCAAGCAGGTACCGGTCGGTACCCGCGTCCAGTTCGTCAACCAGCCGATCAAGGCCTCTCTCGAGCCCAACGGTGTCCGCTATCTGGAAGTGCACCAGCCGTTGTCGCGCAGCGAAGAGGAGTTCAACTCCAAGCTGCCGGCACCGCTGCCGATGACCCCGGCGGTGACCCGCTTCATTGCCCACGCCGACAGCGACTCCCAACTGGTGAAGCAGGCGCTGGAGCAGCGCAACGGCATGCCGATGGCGATCAACCGCTAACGGCAAATCCCCGTCACGACAAAGGGCGAACAGCATGCTGTTCGCCCTTTGTGTTTCTGCTGTGCTGACTCAGCTTCGTAGCAGATTTGCCTGCAGCTCGCTACCGAGCTGGTCGAGCAGCTGATAGCGCGCCTTGTAGCTGGCCCGTTTGCGGGAGGGGATCTCCTCCAGCGTCTTGCGGGGCACTTCCAGCGGCAGGCTCATCCAGAGTTCATCCTGCATGCAGCCCTGATGCTCCTGCCACAAACCGTCGAGATCGAACTTGACCCGATCGGCAGTGCGCTTGCTGCTCTGATAGACGTGGCTTTGGGTGCGGATCCCGAGCAGGCTCTTGCACGCCAGCCCCCGGGCCAGCTCGGCGGCCATATAGACCAGCAGGGACATGGGGCGCAGCCCGCCGCACGCCTTGGTGACCAGCTTGATCTCCTCGCTCTGCCCCTTGCCGCCCTGCAGCGAACAGATCTCGAGGGTCGGGTTTGGCGCGGGGCGCAGATTGAGGGCCATGTAATAGAGCGCCGCGTCACCCAGCTTGAGGGTCAGGCTCATCTCCCCCTCTTTGCCCATGTGGGTTTGGTAATCCAGTTGCAGGGTCAGGGGGGTCGTCAGCTTGTCGCTCTGCCACTGGGCCAGCAGCAGGCCGCGCCCGCTGTAGATTGCCAGTTGTTGCGCCTTGGGCAGCTGACGTGCCAGCTGCTGGTAGTGGCCGCTGATAAGCCCGGCTCGCAGGCGCTTGCGGAGCCCCTTGTGGCGATAGGGGTGGATCGGCTTTTCCAGAATATCGGGAAAGCGGCTGATCGCCTGCGCCAGCAGCGGTTGCTCCTGCTGCTGGCGATAGAGGGCGCGGGCGCCGGGATTGAGCCAGAGACGCCCCACATACTTGGCCCGTCGGATGAGATGACCCGACTCCTCCACCGGGTGAAGGCGGCGGGCGAGGCTTCGCAGGTGTGACAGATGAGATGACATGGTGCCGACCTCTGACTGGTGTGATGAGACAGGGCGGGGAGTGTAGGAGTGGGGCGCTGGCTTGTAAAAAAATGGATAGTAACAAAATGTGAAAACATAACGCTCAATCGCCGCCGTTGCGACAATATGGCCGTCACGGCCACGGCAGGAAATCTGGCACCATCCTCTTGATGCGGCAGATGATTTGATGCGCAAAGGTTTTTATTGTGTTTTGTGTTTGTTAAAAGTGGTTGAGCTGGCGCGAACGGCTGATTAAGCTAGGCCGGTTTTTTAGGGATGAGCCCGTCACCAGAGCGGGCATAAAATGACACAAAACGGAGTTTCGCATGACAGCTAGCACACCCATGTTAATCACCTTCCTGGTGTATATCCTCGGAATGGTGTTGATCGGCTTCGTCGCCTATCGCGCCACCCGCAACTTTGATGACTACATTCTGGGCGGTCGCCGGATGGGGAGCTGGGTCACTGCTCTCTCTGCCGGCGCCTCCGACATGAGCGGCTGGCTGCTGATGGGCCTGCCCGGCGCCGTCTTCGTCAGCGGCATCTCCGAGAGCTGGATCGCCATCGGTCTGGTCATCGGTGCCTACCTCAACTGGCGCTGGGTAGCGGGTCGCCTGCGGGTACATACCGAGAAGAACCGCAACGCCCTGACCCTGCCGGACTATTTCACTTATCGCTTTGAAGATCACAGCAAAGTGCTGCGCATTCTCTCGGCGCTGGTGATCCTGCTCTTCTTCACCATCTATTGCGCCTCCGGCGTGGTGGCCGGTGCCCGTCTGTTCGAGAGCACCTTCGGCATGGATTACAACACCGCCCTCTGGGTCGGTGCCGCCGCCACCATTACCTACACCTTCTTCGGCGGCTTCCTCGCGGTAAGCTGGACCGATACGGTGCAGGCGACCCTGATGATCTTCGCCCTGATCCTGACCCCGGTCTTCGTCATCATCGCCGTCGGCGGGGTGGACAGCGCCATGATCGAGGTGGCCGCCAAGAGCGCTACCAACCTCGACATGTTCAAGAATCTGGATGTGATCGCCATTGTCTCGCTGATGGCCTGGGGCCTTGGTTACTTCGGTCAGCCCCACATTCTGGCCCGTTTCATGGCGGCGGATTCCCACCACTCCATGGCCAATGCCCGCCGTATCAGCATGACCTGGATGGTGTTCTGCCTCGCTGGGGCGGTGGCCATCGGCTTCTTCGGCCTGGCCTACTTTGCCCGCTTCCCGGAAGTGGCGGCTGGAGTGACCGGCAACCCGGAGCGGGTCTTTATCGAGCTCTCCAAAATCCTGTTCAACCCCTGGATCGCCGGGGTGCTGCTCTCCGCCATCCTGGCGGCGGTGATGAGCACTCTAAGTTGTCAATTACTGGTCTGCTCCAGCGCCATCACCGAGGATCTCTACAAGCCCTTCCTGCGCAAGAACGCCTCCCAGCGTGAGCTGGTGTGGGTGGGTCGCCTGATGGTGCTGCTGATCGCGGTGATTGCCATCGCCGTCGCCATGAATCCGGAAAACCGGGTGCTGGGGCTGGTGAGCTACGCCTGGGCCGGTTTCGGTGCCGCCTTTGGTCCCGTGGTGCTGCTCTCGGTGCTCTGGCCGCGGATGACCCGCAACGGCGCGCTGGTCGGCATGCTGGTCGGTGCTATCACAGTCATCGTCTGGAAGCAGTTCGGCTGGCTGGGGCTGTATGAGATCATTCCGGGCTTCCTGTTCGCACTGCTGGCCATCGTGGTGGGCAGTCTGCTGGGCGAAGCGCCCTCAAAAGCGATGCTGGAGCGTTTCCGCGATGCCGAGGAGGAGTACAACACCCCGGCCGAGAGTGCGGGAGAACCAGTCGTGGTGAACTGATCCCCCTTACCGCTTTCTGATTGAGAGCCCCGCCCCCGGACAAGGAGCGCCCTGGTTGGCTATCCTTGCACCGGTTTGGCGGGGCTTTGTGCTATCTGATTCACTCTTGGGCACTTTTTTATGTTCGGCCGGTGGCTCCCGGGTGCTCGCTTTCTTTTGTCTTGGCACCGAATATGGGACACTAGGCCGCCTGAAGGAGACCTAGTGCATGCGGCTATTCACCCTGATCCTGATCCTCCTGCTGGGGGGACTGCAATATGACCTCTGGCTGGGGAAGAACGGGCTATCCGATTATCAGAGCCTGTCGGAGGCCATCTCGCAGCAACAGCGGGACAACCAGACTCTCAAGGATCGTAACGACCTCATTTACCGCGAGATAGATGATCTCACCTCTGGCCTCGAGGCCATCGAGGAGTTGTCGCGCAACGATCTGGGTTACATCAAGCAGGGGGAGACCTTCTACCGGATCATCCCCAAAGAGAAAGACAAAGAGACAGCGCCGGACGATGAGCCCTACGATGACTGATGCCAGCCGGGTATCCGGCCTGACGGCGATCGTCCCTGCCGCCGGTATCGGCAGTCGGATGGGGGCTGATTGTCCCAAGCAGTACCTGCAACTGGCGGGTAAAACCATTCTCGAACATACCCTGGAGAGGCTGCTCTCCCACCCGGCCATCGCCCAGGTGATCGTGGCGCTGGCGCCCCATGACCGCTGGTTCGAGGCCCTGCCCGTGGCGGCCGACCCGCGAATTGTGCGGGTAGAGGGAGGCGCCGAACGCGCCTTTTCCGTCCTCAATGGTCTCCATGTGGCGCAAGGGGAGTGGGTGCTGGTGCACGATGCGGCCCGTCCCTGCCTGACTCACGGCGATCTCGATGCGCTGATTGCCGCGGCCATGAACTGCGGCGGCGCCATTCTCGGTAGTCGGGTGCGCGATACCATGAAGCGCTCCGATGGGGAGGGCAATATCATCGCCACCGTCGAGCGCGAGCAGCTCTGGCATGCCCTGACGCCGCAGATGTTCCCGACCCGTGCCCTGAAGCGGGCGCTCGAAGAGGGGCTGCTGCTGGGCGCCACCATCACCGACGAGGCCTCCGCCATGGAGCGGGCCGGATTCTCGGTGCGGATGGTGGAGGGGCGCGCCGACAATATCAAAGTGACCCGGCCGGAAGACTTGTCGCTGGCGGGGCTGTTTTTAAGCCAGCAGGCATAAGCCCCTCAGTCAGAACAGACCGTTCAGAGCAGAGTGTCTCGAACAAACAGGCCCGAACAAGGAGTTAGCATGATCCGGATTGGACATGGTGTGGACGTACACAAAATTGATGGGGTTGGTTTCAGCATGTTGGGAGGTTGCCGCTGATGATGCGCATTGGTCATGGTTTTGATGTCCATAAATTTGGTGGTGTTGGCCCCTGCATGCTGGGTGGCGTGCCGGTTCCCTACGAGCAGGGGCTGGTTGCCCACTCCGACGGCGATGTGGTGCTGCACGCGGTAAGCGATGCCCTGCTGGGGGCCATCGGTGCCGGTGATATCGGTCGTCACTTCCCTGATACTGCTGCCGAGTTCAAGGGGATCGACAGTCGCATCCTGCTGCGGGATGTCTTTGCCCGGGTACAGAAGGCGGGGTATGCCATCGGCAACCTGGATGTGACCATCATCGCCCAGGCCCCCAAAATGGCGCCCCATATCGACGCCATGTGCGCCGTGCTGGCCGCCGATCTGCAATGTGATTTGAACCGGGTGAACGTCAAGGCGACCACCACCGAACAGCTTGGGTTTACGGGGCGCAAGGAAGGGATCGCCACCGAAGCCGTCGTCCTACTGGTGAAACAATAATGCTGGAACAACTTGCCTATCTGCACGGGGCGCCCACCGCCCGCGGTATCCTCAAGGCCGAGGCCGCCGACTTCGTGGTCAATGAAGATCTCGGCTTCGAGCCCTGCGGGGAAGGGGAGCATATTTTCGTCCGGGTGCGCAAAACCGGTGAGAACACCGCCTGGGTAGCGGGTCTGCTGGCCGATGCGGCCGGGGTCAACCGCAATGCGGTGACTTGGGCGGGCCTGAAGGATCGCCACGCGGTGACAGAGCAGTGGTTTGGCATTCATCTGCCGGGCAAGGCCGAGCCGGACTTGTCGGTCATCGAGAGCGACAGCATCCAGATCCTGCAAGCCAGGCGTCACAACCGCAAATTGCGGGTCGGCTACCTCAAGGGCAACCATTTCACCCTGCGTCTCACCGGTCTGGAACAAGCCGACGGGCTGGAAGCGCGCCTGCAGGCCATCGCCACTCAGGGCGTGCCCAATTACTATGGTGAGCAGCGTTTTGGCCGCGATGGCAACAACCTGGAAGCGGCCAAGGCGATGTTTGCCGGCAAGCGGATCAAGGATCGCAACAAGCGCTCCCTCTACCTCTCTGCCGCCCGCAGCATGCTGTTCAACGCCATCGTCAGCGCCCGTATCGAGCAGGGGCTGGCCCATCAGCTGCTGGCCGGTGATTGCGTGATGCTCAAGGGTAGCCACTCCATCTTCAGCGAAGAGAGCGTGACCCCCGAGCTGGAAGCGCGTCTCGCCTCCGGCGATGTGCAGCTCACCGCGCCCCAGTGGGGCCGTGGCCGTCTGGCCAGTCAGGGTGCCGCTGCCGAGTTCGAACAGGGCGTGCTGGCTCCTTACAGCGATTGGTGTGACGGGCTGGAGAAAGCCGGGCTGGAGCAGGACAGGCGCCCCCTGCTACTCAAGCCGGAGCAGATGAGCTGGCAGCTGGACGGCGAGGCGCTGACCCTCTCCTTCTTCCTGCCGGCGGGCGCGTTTGCCACCAGCGTGGTGCGCGAGTTAATGCAGGCCGAAGAGGCCGATCATGGTTTCAGGAATCAGACCGATGCGAATTCTGGTCAGTAATGATGATGGTGTGCATGCCGAGGGCATTAGAGCCCTCAGCGAGGCGCTGCGCGCCTGTGGCGAGGTCATTGTGGTGGCGCCGGATCGCAACCGTAGCGGTGCGAGTCACTCCCTGACGCTGGAAGTACCACTGCGGGTCACACACATTGCCCAAAGCGGTTACTATGCGGTGAAAGGCACGCCGACCGACTGCGTGCATCTGGCAGTCAACGAGCTGGTACGCCCGGAGCCGGACATGGTAGTGGCCGGCATCAATCACGGCGCCAACCTGGGAGATGATGTCATCTATTCGGGGACGGTCGCCGCGGCCACCGAGGGGCGCCATCTTGGTTACCCCTCCATCGCCATCTCGCTGGTGGGCAAGACCCACTTCGCCACGGCGGCCCACTATGCGGCACTGCTGGTGAAGGGGCTGATGAAACACCCCCTGCCTGCCGATCAGATCCTCAACGTCAACGTGCCGGACTTGCCCCTCGAACAGATCAAGGGGATCAAGACCACCCGCCTTGGCAATCGCCACCGGGCGGAGTCGGTGATCCATACCGAGGATCCCCGTGGCCAGCCCATCTACTGGATTGGCCCTCCCGGCAGCCAGCAGGATGCCGGTGAAGGTACCGATTTTGCCGCCATCGAGCAGGGCTATGTCTCGATTACCCCTCTGACCATCGACATGACTGCCTATGACAGTCTCGCCGGTCTGGGGGCTTGGTTAGATCTGCAGGGATGAGGGTGGTGTGATAGTACAGCGCCTGTTAAATCAGCTCATTGCACAGGATATTCGCGATTTTCGCGTGCTGGCGACCATCGCGAAAGTGCCACGTCAGCTATTCGTGGACGAGGCCATGGCACACAAGGCGTGGGACAACACCGCCCTGCCCATTGGCCACGGCCAGACCATTTCGCAGCCTTATATGGTGGCGCGAATGACCGAGTTACTGATGCAAAACAATCCGGCCCATGTGCTGGAGATTGGCACTGGCTCGGGTTACCAGACGGCGATCCTCGCCCATCTGGTGGAGCATGTGTATACCGTTGAGCGGATCAAGTCGCTGCAGTTCCAGGCCCGGCGCCGGCTGCGCCAGCTCGATCTGCACAATGTCTCGGCCAAGCACGGCAACGGCTGGTTGGGGTGGCCCAACAAGGGGCCTTATGACGCCATTCTGGTGACGGCCGCGGCGAGCGAGATCCCGACGGCACTGACCGATCAACTGGCCGAAGGGGGGCGACTGGTGTTGCCTGTCGGTGACAGTCAGCAGACCCTGCAGCTGATTGAACGATCCGGCTCCCAGCTGACCAGCCGAATTCTGGAGCCGGTACGTTTTGTTCCCCTGATTGACGGAGATGTTGAGTGAAGTTGTTTTCCCGTTTGTATGTACTGGTGATGCAGTGGGCCCGCCACAAGCATGCTCCCTGGTATCTCTCCATCACCGCCTTTATCGAATCGGTATTCTGGCCGATCCCGGTGGATGTGATGCTGGCGCCGATGGCGCTCGCCAAGCCGCACAAGGCGTGGCACTACGCTACGCTGGCTACCGTATTCTCGGTGCTGGGTGCGCTGTTTGGCTATGCCCTTGGCTACGCCTTGTGGGATCCGGTGGTGCTGCCACTGGTGGAGTCTGTTGGCTATCAGGGAAAGATCGAGATCGCCCGCCACTGGTTTGAGCAGTGGGGGATCTGGGTCATTTTCATTGCCAGCTTCACCCCGATCCCCTACAAGGTGTTTACCGTGACGGCTGGGTTGTTGCAAATGGCTCTGTTGCCTTTCATCATCACCTCCCTCATCGGTCGTGGCATGCGCTTTTTCCTGGTTGCTGGCCTGATGCGTTGGGGGGGCGAGAAGATGGAACGCAAACTGATGCACTATGTAGATGTGCTCGGTTGGCTCTGTATTGGTCTGGCCGTGGTGGCCTATTTCTGGTTTAGTCGTTAAGGATCCATTATGCGTTCGCGTATTTGGCAGGGAAGCAGTGTCGTGGTGTTGTCCTGGCTGCTGCTTGCCTGCTCCTCCAGTAAAACTGCAGCTCCGGTGGATGGGGTCGGTGATGATCAGTTCGTCTCGACCATTCCGGCTCGCCATAGTGGTGCCCAGGTCAGCGCCCCTATTCAGGGCGGCAGCTATGTGGTGAAGAAGGGGGATACTCTCTACTCCATCGCTTTTAACTCCGGTAATGATGTGCCCTCACTGGCCAGCCTCAACAATATCAGCCCGCCCTACAACATCTATCCGGGGCAGCGGCTGCGCCTCGATGGCTCCAGTGCCAGTGTTGGCAGCAGCCGCAGTACGGGGACCTATCAGGTACGTCGCGGCGATACCCTGAGCAGCATCGGTCGCCAGTTTGGCATGAGTGCGCAGGCGCTGGCCCAGAGCAATAACCTGAGCGCCCCTTATGCGCTGCAACCGGGTCAGGTGCTCAATGTACAGTCCGGTGGCAACACAACCCAGATGGTGGCTGTGACTCGTCCGACAACCGTGACGCCGGTGGCCGTGAGCCGTCCGAGCAGCGGTCCGCGTCCGTTGGCCGAGCCTAGCGGATCTGGTCAGACCACGCCGTTCATCTCTCAGAAATCCGTTGCTCCGGCAGCACCGAAGGAATACGCTCAGGTCAAAGAACAAAAAACAAACAACTCCCAGTCGAGACTTGCTTGGCACTGGCCCGCAAAAGGTCGGATTGTCGAGGGGTTCTCTGTTGCAGAACAGGGTAACAAGGGGATCGACATAGCCGGCCAGAAGGGGCAACCCGTCTACGCCGCCAGCAGCGGTAAAGTGGTATACGCTGGCAGTGCTTTAAGGGGGTATGGCAAGCTGATTATCCTCAAGCATGATGATGACTATCTCTCCGCCTACGCACACAACGACGAGTTGCGGGTGAAGGAAGGGGACAGCGTCAAGGGGGGATCGGTCATTGCCAACATGGGTAGCACGGACGCGCCGGATGTGCGATTGCATTTCGAGATCCGGTACAGAGGCAAGTCGATCAATCCGATGAGCTATTTGCCAAAGCGTTAACCCCAGAGAGACCGTCTTACTCTGGTAACGTCAGGGAGACACACCATGAGCCAAGAACAACTGGTAATGCAGGATGCAGAGTTAGAGTTTGACGCTGAACCCGAATCTCACGAGGTAGAAGAGTTGCAGGAGGTAGCCGCCGAGGCGGACGAGACTATCTCCGATGAGTTGCTGGCACCTGAGCTGAACAAGGTGATGGATGCCACGCAACTCTATCTGGGGGAGATAGGTTTCTCCCCGCTGCTCACTGCCGAAGAGGAAGTCTACTACGCCCGTCGTGCCTTGCGAGGTGACAAAGCAGCCCGCAAGCGCATGATCGAGTCCAACCTGCGACTGGTGGTGAAAATCGCCCGTCGTTACAATAACCGCGGCCTGGTGCTGCTGGATCTTATCGAAGAGGGCAACCTCGGTCTTATCCGTGCGGTCGAGAAGTTTGACCCCGAGCGCGGCTTCCGTTTCTCTACCTATGCCACCTGGTGGATCCGCCAGACCATCGAACGGGCCATCATGAACCAGACCCGTACCATCCGTCTGCCTATTCATGTGGTCAAAGAGTTAAACGTTTACCTGCGCACTGCGCGCGAACTCTCTCACCGCCTCGATCATGAACCGACCGCCGAGGATATCGCCTTCGCGCTGGATCGTTCGGTGGATGATGTGAACCGCATGCTCAAGCTCAACGAGAAGATCACCTCGGTGGACACCCCCATCGGCGGCGATCGCGACAAGGCGCTGCTGGATGTGCTCTCCGACGAGCGCGGCATGGGGCCTGAGCTGGAGTCACAGGAAGATGATATGCGTAGCAGCATCGTGCACTGGCTGGAGGAGCTCAATCCCAAGCAGCGGGAAGTGCTGGCCCGTCGTTTCGGTCTGCTGGGTTACGAGCCCGCCACCCTCGAGGATGTGGGGGCCGAGATTGGCCTGACCCGCGAGCGGGTACGCCAGATCCAGGTGGAGGGGCTGCGCCGTCTGCGGGAGATCCTGCTGAGCCAGGGGCTCTCTATTGAGGCTCTGTTTAGAACAAACTGAGTCCAGAACCAACTGATTAGCGGAACAAACTAATCAGGGTTATAACGCCAGCCAAATAGCACGAGGGGAGCAACTGCTCCCCTCGTTTTTTATTGCCTGTCGTCTGGCGATGCCGATGCGGTTATACCAGCTCAGCCAGCATGGTGTCGGCGTAGGGCACCAGTGCTTCGCCATTTTTCACTTTGGCGAGATAGTCCGGGTTGGCGATAAGCGGACGACCGATGGCCACCAGATCGAAGCGGTTGGCCTCGATGGCTGCTGCGGCGCGCTCGGCGTCGTAGTTGCCCACACCGACCAGATTGCCCTTGTAGTGGGCGCGCAGATAGTCGGAGGCGCGCCCACCCAGATAATCGAAGGTGAGGTTGTCATCAAAGATGCCGAGGTGGATATAGGCCAGCGGGCGATCGTTGAGCTTGCCCAGCAGGTAGTCGAACACGGCGCGATCTTCCGGGCTGCCCGCCAGATGGACATAGGCACCCGGGGAGAGGCGAATACCTACCCGATCACCACCGATACGGGCGCTGATGGCATCGACCACTTCCAGCGCGAAGCGGCTCATCTTTTCCGGGCTGCCACCGTAGTTGTCGCTGCGCAGGTTGGTTGAGTGGTGCAGGAACTGGTCGATCAGGTAGCCGTTGGCACCGTGGATCTCCACCCCGTCAAAGCCCGCCTCGATGGCGTTGGCAGCGGCCTGAGCGTAATCCAGCACCAGCTGGGCGATTTCGGCTTCGGTCAGGGCGCGCGGCACCTGATAGGTCAGCTCGCGCATGCGGGGCACAGTGCCCTCGTGCGCCACGGCAGAGGGGGCCAGCACTTCAGCCTGATGGAAGAAGGGGTGGGAGAGGCGGCCGACGTGCCACAGCTGGGCGAAGATCTTGCCACCCTTGGCATGTACGGCGCTGGTCACTTTCTTCCAGCCATCGATCTGTGCCTGGGTGAAGAGGCCCGGGGTATTGGGGTAGCCCTGCCCGTCGGGGCGGATGATGACGGCCTCTGAAACAATCAGGCCGATATCGGCGCGGCGGCCGTAATAGGCAGCCATCTGCTCGGTCGGCACCAGACCAGGGCCTGCCATGCAGCGGGTGAGCGGGGCCATCATGAAACGGTTGGCCAGGGTCAGAGTGTCATTGAGTCGATACGGCTGAAACAGGGTATTCATGATAGGTTGTCCTGAACGGGTTATTCTTGAACGTGCATTCAAGACGTTTTTTGCGTCGGGCGCAAGCTTTTTTTGAATGCGCGTTCAAGAAGGTTGGCCCGAGCGGGCGGCTGGGGTAAACTTGCCGCCCTTTCCAGCCACTCTTTATCGGCGGGCCCTGTTGTCCCTTGCCGGTGAACCATTTCCCACGGGAGGAACCATGCGCATAGCCGAGTTTGATCGGGACGAGGTACTGCGAAATGCCATGGAAGCGTTTCGCGCCAAGGGATATGCCAAGACCACCATGCAGGAGCTGGTGGCCGCCACCGGCCTGCACCCGGGCAGCATCTACGGCGCCTTTGGCAACAAGCGCGGCCTGCTGCTGGCGGCGGTGGATCACTATGTCGAGGGTAAACGCACCCTGCGCCGCTCCCTGCTCGACAACCCGAGCCCGCTGGCGGGCCTTGCTGCCTATCTCGACGGGATTGTGGGGGAGGCGCTCTGCGGCTCCTGTCTGGTGACTCGCACCATGATGGAGCTGAGCGAGCAGGATGATGAGCTGACCCAGCGGGTCAAGGGGATCTATGGCGAGCTGGAGCAGGATCTAGCCGAGTTACTGACACAGGCGCAGGCCAAGGGTGAACTGGCCCCGGATAGCAATATCCGCACCCTCACCGCTCTGCTGCTGATCAACCTGCAAGGGCTGGTCACCTTCGCCCAGTGCCGCCCCGATCGTCCCCTGCTCGACGACGTAGTCGCCCAGCTGATGCGGGCCCTGCGGGCGTAACGCGATACCGCAGAAACAACAGTGGCTCCCTCGGGAGCCACTGTTGTTTGCGGGAGGGTTACCTCGGCCCCACCAGCTCTTTCATCAAATCTTTCAGCCATACCAGCGCGGGTTGCTGGGCATGCACGGGGTGCCAGACGCAGTTGAGGTGATAATCCGGCACGTCTTCGGGCAGCGGCAGGCTTTTCAGCGGCCAGTGGGTGGCGAGCAGCTCGGCTACCATGCTGGGCAGTACCAAGAGGTGATCGCTCTGGCTGACGATGGCGGCGGCGGACATATAGCTCTGGCTGTTGACCGAGATGGTGCGGCTAAAGCCCTGACTCTTCAGATAGCGGTCGAGGCTCGCCTCCGAGGTGCCCAGCGGCGAGTGGAACACATGGGGCATGGCGATGAGCTGCTGCAAGGTGATGCGCTCCATCCACTGGGAGGGGTCATCCTCGGCACCGGCGGGGGCCGATTTGGCAATGGGCAGATCGGCGCGCACCAGTCCGGCCAGCGGTTCGGTGAGCCAGGTCTCCTTGCCCAGATACCCCGGCACCTGCATGTACTCGTCAAACCCCAGCACCAGATCGATCTCACCGCTTGCCAGCTCGGCTTCGGGCAGGGTGTCGCGCAGGATGCGGATCTCGATGGTGACCCCCGGCGCCAGCCGTCTGAGCCGCTGAATAAGCGGCGGGATCAGCACGCACTCCACATAATCTGTGGTGCAGAGCACGAAACGGCGCCTGGAATGGCTCGGCTCGAACTCTTCTTCCTCGGTGAGCTGCTGCTCCAGCAGCCGCAGCGCCTGCTGCACCCCGAGATGCAGCCGCTGGGCGCGCGGGGTCGGCAGCATCCCCTGCGGAGTGCGCACCAAAAGCGGGTCGCCGAGAAAGGTGCGCAGCCGGTTAAGGGAGTGGCTCATGGCGGGCTGGCTGATAAAAAGCGCTTCGGCGGCGCGGGTGACGCTGCCCTGCGTCATCAGGGCGTCAAAAGCGAGCAGCAGATTGAGGTCGAGCTGGTGCAGTTTCATGGGGGGATTATTCGCCGTGTTTATGGGACAATCCATCCTATTCATTTGATGGATGGGGGCGCAACGTCTTAATCTGCGACCCACTGTTATTTTTCCGGGTTCCCGCGCCGCATCGGGCGTAATCGGGGGCCTCAATCCATGCAAGGAGCCTTGCGATGAGCATCAAGACCATTAACTCCACGCCGGCCGCTGACGGCTTCACCATGCCCGCCGAGTGGGCGCACCAGCAGGCCGTCTGGATGATCTGGCCGTTTCGCCCGGATAACTGGCGCGTAGCCGGTCGCTTCGCGCAAGAGACCTTCGCCAAGGTGGCCGATGCCATCGGTGGCGCCACCCCGGTCTTTATGGGGGTGCCAGCCCAGTTTATGGAGCAGGCCCGCGCCATCATGCCCGCCCACGTCACTCTGGTCGAGATGAACAGCGATGACTGCTGGGCCCGCGATACCGGCCCGACCATCGTCACCAACGCGGCCGGCGAGTGCCGTGGGGTGGATTGGGGCTTCAACGCCTGGGGCGGTCACAAGGGCGGTCTCTACTACCCGTGGAATCAGGATGAAGAGGTCGCAGCCCAGATGCTGGCCCAGCACGGCATGGCTCGCTACGATGCGCCGCTGATTCTGGAAGGGGGCTCCATCCACGTCGATGGCGAAGGCACCTGCCTGACCACCGCCGAGTGCCTGCTCAACGAAAACCGCAACCCGCACCTGACCAAAGCGCAGATCGAAGCTCACCTGCGCGACTATCTGGGCGTCACCAGCTTTATCTGGCTGGACGAAGGCGTCTACATGGACGAAACCGACGGCCACATCGACAACATGTGCTGCTTCGTGCGTCCGGGTGAAGTGGCCCTGCACTGGACTGACGACCAGAACGATCCCCAGTACGCCCGCTCCGTGGCCGCCCTCAAGGTGCTGGAAGCGGCGGTCGATGCCAAGGGTCGCAAGCTGAAAGTGTGGAAGCTGCCCCAGCCGGGCCCGCTGTTCTGCACTGAAGAGGAGTCTGCCGGTGTCGAGAGCGGCAGCGGTGTGCCGCGCGAGGCAGAAGGCCGTCTGGCCGGTTCCTACGTGAACTTCCTTATCACCAACGATCGCATCGTCTACCCGCTGCTGGATGCCGCCACCGATGGCGAAGCCCAGCGCATTCTGGAAGAGATCTTCCCGGAGCACACCGTGGTCGGCGTGCCGGCCCGCGAGATCCTGCTGGGCGGTGGCAATATTCACTGCATTACTCAGCAAATCCCCTCAGGGAAATAAGAACCTGTTCCAAGCCAGCTGAGGTTGGTATTCAAAACCCCACTCAGTGGGGTTTTATCGCTTGATAGTGTGATGAGCGCCAGCGCAGATGCGGCGATCATCATGATAAACAGTCACCCTTTTACAGGAGATCCTAAATGATCGAAGTGACCGAGGTTTCCATTGCCGAGCTGCGTGCCGCGCTCGAATCAGGCCGCACCACAGCGGTCGAACTGGTCAAGGCCTATCTGGCCCGTATCGAGGCCTACAACGGCCCCGAGACCGCCACCAAACTCAACGCCGTGGTGGTCGCCAATCCCGATGCACTGAAAGAGGCCGAGGCTTCCGATGCCCGCCGCGCCCGTGGCGAGACTCTGGGCCCGCTCGACGGCATCCCCTACACCGCCAAAGACAGCTATCTGGTCAAGGGGCTGACTGCCGCCTCCGGCAGCCCGGCCTTCAAGGATCTGGTAGCCCAGCGCGATGCCTTTACCGTGGAGCGCCTGCGCGCCGCCGGTGCCATCTGCCTTGGCAAAACCAATATGCCGCCGATGGCCAATGGCGGTATGCAGCGCGGCGTCTATGGCCGTGCCGAGAGCCCCTACAACGCCGACTACCTGACCGCGCCGTTTGCTTCCGGCTCCTCCAACGGGGCCGGTACCGCCACCGCCGCCAGCTTCTCTGCCTTCGGTCTGGCCGAAGAGACCTGGTCGAGCGGCCGTGGCCCTGCCTCCAACAACGGCCTGTGCGCCTACACCCCGTCCCGTGGCGTCATCTCGGTGCGCGGCAACTGGCCGCTGACTCCGACCATGGATGTGGTGGTGCCCTATGCCCGCACCATGAATGATCTTCTGGAAGTGCTCGACGTGGTAGTGGCCGACGATGCCGATACCCGTGGCGATCTGTGGCGTATGCAGCCCTGGGTGCAGCTGCCCAAGGCCTCTGAAGTGCGTCCGGCTTCCTATCTGGATCTGGCTGCCAAGGCCGATGCCCTCAAGGGCAAGCGCCTCGGCGTGCCGCGCATGTTTATCAACAAGGATGAACTGGCCGGTACCAGCGAAAACCCCGGCATCGGCGGCCCGACCGGTCAGCGCATCCATACCCGCGAGACCGTGATTGCCCTCTGGGAAGATGCGCGCAAGGCGCTGGAAGCCGCTGGCGCAGAAGTCATCGAAGTGGACTTCCCGCTGGTCTCCAACTGCGAAGGGGACAGACCCGGCGCGCCGACCGTGTTCAATCGCGGCATCGTGAGCCCGGAGTTTCTCAACGACGAGCTGTGGGAGCTTTCCGGCTGGGCGTTCGACGACTTCCTGCGCGCCAACGGCGATCCCAAGTTGAACAAGCTGGCCGATGTCGATGGGCCGAAGATCTTCCCCCACGATCCGGGCACATTGCCGAACCGCGAGGGCGATCTGGCGGCGGGCATGGACGAGTACGTCAATATGGCCAAGCGCGGCCTGAAATCCTGGGACGAGATCGTCACAGTGCCGGATGGCCTGCGTGGGCTGGAGAAGACCCGCAAGCTGGATCTGGAAGAGTGGATGGACGGGCTCAAGCTCGACGCCGTGCTGTTCCCGACCGTCGCCGACGTCGCCCCGGCTGATGCTGATGTGAATCCGGCCTCCGCCGATATCGCCTGGAGTAACGGCATCTGGGTCGCCAACGGCAACCTCGCCATTCGCCACCTCGGCGTGCCGACCGTCACCGTTCCCATGGGCATCATGGCCGATATCGGTATGCCGGTGGGTCTGACCTTCGCCGGTCGCGCCTATGACGACAACAACCTGCTGCGCTTCGCCTCGGCCTTCGAATCCACCGGCAGCAAGCGTATGGTGCCGCCACGGACACCGCCGTTGAGTTGAGTGCTGTTATCTCGGGTTTGTCCGAAGATAATGAAAAACCCACCCGTTATGCGGGTGGGTTTTTCGTGTCTTCTTTATAACATGGATATTTTTATTAATCTCACAAGTTATTTTGATTTAGATGAGAAAGTAAGATCTTTAATTTTTCAAGTAGCTCATCATAAGTGATGATGTCGACATCTTTACATGAGTTTCTGAATAAATTGAAACTATTTAACTTATCTTCATTCGCAGGTTTTTTACCTGCAAGAACAATGCACTTGATTACATCTGAACTGTAGTTGCTCAGTGATTTATCATAGTGTGCATGTCTAAACCATTCATTTTGTAATGAGCTTTTTTGTGTTAAAACCTGAGTTATTGCACCACTGATTTCATAGTGTGGCGCATATACGTTATTCCTGTACGGGGCACCACTTTTAACTAATTCTGTTGTCGGTTTTTTGATTTCAATAATAGCTAAAGCTCTACTCGTTTCACCAAAAAGAAAATCCCCTATTTGATCGCCTAGACCATTTATATTCGATGGTCTTGCATGAAATTGTTTGTGTAAAAGATGAACAGGGCGAGCAAAAAGCATAGTTAGAACGAAAGTATTATCCTCAAAGAATAGTTGCCACTTTGGTTCTGATAAATCATTTTGTAACATTATTTCAAACTTATCGATCATCCCTGATAAGGTTATTCGTTCTATCTCTGAGTGTAGAGAAAATAACTCTCTTGGTGCATGGATTGAAATTCTTTCTATATCCTGTTTTACAGCCTCTATTTTTTCTTTTATATGTCTAGTTTTATCGCCCTTGCGTCTACCCTTTTCAACCTTAAGTTCAACTAATTTACTTTCATCTGAGAAAGTGAGTCTTGGAAAAGAATCGGGATCGATTTCATTGAGGATTTCATTTCTGACATGCCATTTTTTAGCTGCTCTAAGCCGAGAGCGTCTTAGTCTGTCAGCTCTGTTAAAATCTAACCTGATTTCATTTAGCTGAGATAGACTAATTTTAACTACGTTATCTTGGACATTGCTTTTACCATTTTCAACTATTTCAATAGTATCAACGCCTTTAATTAGTAATAGCTCACGCCATACCTGAAGTAACTCTTTTGATAGGCCGCAACCAAAAAATAAATCATCACAGATACCTCGAGGAGTATTTAATAATACATCCGTATATGCACTATCAGCGTCATTGGGGAGTTTTATTTCATTGTTTCTTTGGTAAATTATTTTAGCAATTCGCCCATGCTTTGGTGTCAGATATCTTTGTGTGTAAGGAGCTAAATAGGCAGGATAAGTATCAATTTTCTCACTGTAAATTGTTGCAATGTGGTACCAATTTTCTTGTGGAAAGGATCTCCATTGCCCTACCTCACTTGGTGATTTTTCAAAGGTCTGGATATATAATTCTCTACATTCTACCCCACTTACATATGATGCCTCTAAATGTATGTTTGGGGATAATATGTCATTTGAATCTAGGTTGAACTCTGGTTCTGTCATAGAATCCTCTTGTAAGATTAATTAATAATTGATGAACAATATCATACTGAGCCGCGGTTCGAATAGCGCAGCGTATTCAGACGATCGCGAAAGTAAGGGTGTTGAGGTTACGCTGATGTTCAGGGTTTCCTGCTTCTCTTGCTATCAGGATATTCGCGGTAAACGGACGATTACGCTGCGCTAATCGACCCTACATGATGGGGCTTACTGTTTTACCTCCCCCTCATCCCCAGCCCTTCTCCCCTTATTTGTGATCAAGAGTGGGAGAAGGGGGCAAATATGCTGCGCTGATTGTGCGTTGGCTCTGTGGTGCGGGTGAATATATGTGGCTTGGAATTGGCACGAACCATCCCCTCTCCCTCGGGAGAGGGTTAGGGTGAGGGGCCGCTATTTGTGTTGCAGGTTCGAATAGCGAAGCGTATTCGGACGTTCGCGAACAGGAGGTCGTTGCCGATTTTTCCGGACTTTCCCCTGACATCCCCCTGACTTCACCCAGACTTCACACAACCTCATTTTCCCCTCACAAATCCCCCATATCTTATGCCCACTGCTTAAAAGGCCCGGCTTGCCACAGGGGTGGCGAGGGGGCGGTTGGTTCGAGGGAGCAAGATGATGAAAGGTTGGATGAAGTGTGGATTGGCCGGGGCCGTGGTGCTGATGGCGAGTTTCTGGGGCGGCAGCGTGCGGGCGGCGGGGATCGAGCTCAAGCAGGTGAGCGGCCCTGTCTATGTGGTGGAGGACAACTACTACGTCAAAGAGAACTCCATGGTCTATTTCGGGGCCAAGGGGGTGACGGTAGTGGGGGCGACCTGGACGCCGGATACTGCCCGCGAGCTGCACAAGCTGATCAAACGGGTCAGCAGCAAGCCGGTGCTGGAGGTGATCAACACCAACTACCACACCGATCGGGCGGGCGGTAACGCCTACTGGAAGTCCATCGGGGCCAAGGTGGTGGCGACGCGCCAGACCCGGGATCTGATGAAGAGCGACTGGGCCGAGATTGTCGCCTTTACCCGCAAGGGGCTGCCGGAGTACCCGGATCTGCCGCTGGTGCAGCCCAACGTGGTGCACGATGGTGACTTCACGCTGCAAGAGGGCAAGCTGCGCGCCTTCTACGCGGGCCCGGCCCATACGCCGGACGGCATCTTTGTCTACTTCCCCGATGAGCAGGTGCTCTATGGCAACTGCATCCTCAAGGAGAAGCTGGGCAACCTGAGCTTTGCCAATGTGAAGGCCTATCCGCAGACCATCGAGCGGCTCAAAGCGATGAAGCTGCCGATCAAGACGGTGATTGGCGGCCACGACTCGCCGCTGCACGGCCCCGAGCTGATTGATCACTATGAAGAGCTGATCAAGGCAGTGCCGCAGTCATAAGGGTTGAGCGACAGACTGGCAGCAAGCCTTGCCATTGCTGCAATCAGCAGCCATAACGGCACACCACAAAACGCCCGCTTTCAGGAAATAAGCGGGGGTTTTGCGTTTGCGGTTTTTTTGGTGGCTGTGAGTGCGTGGCATTAACGCTGTTCAAGGGAGGGAGGCTTTCATAAGATGGCCCTCTCTCTTTTCCCTGAAAGTTATCCATTTTCGTTATGCAATACGCCTCTCTCGCGCGCCTCAAGCAGGCCTTTATCACCGGGATGTGGGCCTCGCTGGTCAGCATCGTTATCGGCTTCGCCTTCAAGGTGTGGCTGGCGCAGTGGGTCGCCAAGGGGGAGCTGGCGCTGTTCAACAGCGTGGTGGATCTGATCTCCCTCTCCTTTATCCTGATGACAGGTTTTCGCTCCTCCATGGTGGTGAGCTACTCCCAGACCAAGAACGATCGGGACATCATCAATATCTTCCGCTACTTCCTCATCGGCATCGTGCTGCTCACCTGGGGAGCTGTGATCCCCTATATCAAGCACGGGCTCCATATCCGGGTGGAGTATCTGCAACTGGTGGGGGTCATCTTCGGGCTGGGGCTCAAGGTCTACTTCACCAATCTGGTGGCCATGTACCGGATGTATACGCTCTCCAACCGGGTCACCTGGCTGGAGCCGCTGGCCAACGGTCTGCTGTTTATGGCCTGCTACTTTGGGCTCGGGATGGATGCGCTCGCTTCACTCTTCTACGGGCTGACCTTCTCGTCACTCGCCATCGCCGGTTATATGTATGTTTCGCGTCGTCGGGCCATCGCCACCAGGCCGCTGGCCAAGGTGGCGCTCGGCCCCGAGATGGTGAGCTATGTGAAGAAGAGCTTTACCGCCTCGCTGGAGGCGGGGGCCAGTATCCTGATGATCTACATCACTGTGCTGCTCACCATCCGCCACTTCAGCATCGACGAGCTGGGGGATTTTCAGGTGGTGGTGCGCCCCATCTTCACCTATATGACCACCTTGTTTGTCTTCCCCATCTACCGCTTTGTGCTGCCGGAGCTGGCGGTCAATCTGCGCAATCGCGATCACCGCCAGATCAGGATGATCCGCCGCTGGATCTTCCGCCTCTCCGCCATCGTCAGTCTGGCCTTCTTTGGCTTGATGCTGCTGGCGGGCAAGCCGCTGGTGCTGTTGTTCTTCCCCGCTGACTACGTGGGGGCGGTGCCGGTGCTGTTCCACTTCTCTATCTTCTTTATCTTTATGATGCTCAACGGCTATCAGCTCGCCTATATCAAGGCTCACGGCCACTTTACCCAGAGCCTGCTGATCCGGCTGGCAGGCATAGTGGCGCTGATTGCGGCCTACTATCTGGTGGCCGAATTCACCGCCAACGTGGTGGCGATTATCGTGGCGCTGGGGCTTGGCTATATGGTGATGTTTATTCTCTCGACCCTGGCGGAGCGGCAGATCTTGCGATCCCTGCCACTGGTGCTGGCGACCCGTTAGGGTGTGACTCGCCAAGAGCTGGCCCCTGTCAGATAACAAAAAACGCCCGTGCGGGCGTTTTTTATTGGCGGCGCAGGGCAGGCTTAACGCTTGCCCTTGCCACCCTTGTTGCCAGCGAGGGCCTGCTTTCTGGCGCGCTGCTTCTGAGCCGCCTTGCTATTGCGGCGCGGCTCGGGTTCGAAGCGGGTGAGATCCGGCTCAAAGCCGGGGAACCACTGCTGGGGCAAACGGGTGTCGAGTACCGCTTCCACCTTCTCCAGCAGCGGCGCATCTTCCGGGCTGAACAGGGTAATGGCGAGCCCCTTGTTGCCGGCACGGCCGGTGCGACCGATACGGTGGACGTAATCCTCTGCCACAAACGGGAACTCGAGGTTAATCACATAGTTGAGATCCGTGATATCGAGGCCGCGGGCCGCCACGTCGGTGGCGACCAGCGCCTGCAGGGTGCCGGCGCGAAACTCCAGCAGCACTTTTTCCCGCGCGCTTTGCGACAGATCGCCGTGGAAGGCCAGCGCATTGATGCCCGCCTTGCCAAGCTGCTGGGCCAGCTTGTCAGCCCCCTGTCGGGTGCGGCTGAAGATAAGCGCCGGTGCCCACCCTTTCACTTTGATCATGTGTTCGACCAGCGCCAGCTTGCGATCGCTGTCCACCGTGTAGACCCGCTGTTCCACCTCGGCCGCCGTGGTGTTGCGCGGTGCCACCTCAATCAGCTCGGGGGCGCGCAGCAGCACCTTGCAGAGGGCAAACAGGTTGTCGTCGCAGGTGGCGGAGAAGAGCAGGGTCTGGCGATCCGCCGGGAGCTGTTTTAGCAGCGCCTTGATCTCCTCCATAAAGCCCATGTCGAGCATGCGATCCGCCTCGTCAAACACCAGATGGCGCAGCTCCGCCAGACTCAGCGCCCCCTGCCGCAGATGGTCGAGCAGGCGGCCCGGGGTGGCGATCAGGATATCCACCCCGGCCTGAAGCGCCTCTACCTGAGCCGCGATACTCACCCCGCCGTAGACTTGCGTGCTGGTGAGACCGGTGCCCTGGCCGTAGCGCGCCACGCTCTCGGCGACCTGCACCGCCAGCTCGCGGGTCGGCACCAGTACCAGTGCGCGGATTGGGCGGGGCTCTGCTTGTGGCTGCGCAAGCAACTGTTCCAGCAGCGGCAGCACAAAGGCGGCGGTCTTGCCGGTGCCGGTCTGTGCCCCCGCCATCAGATCCCGACCCGCCAGAATGACGGGGATGGCGCGAGCCTGAATGGGGGTGGGGGCGGCATAGCCGAGCTCGGTCAGGGTCTGCTGCAAGCGGGGGGAGAGGGCCAGTTCGGCAAAGGAGGCTGTGGACATAGGGGCACCAGTCGGGGTTATCGCGGCCTGCGGCCACGATGCAGTGAGTGATCGTGGCCGCGATGGTAACAGAAGCAGGGGGAGCGGCAGAAGGCGGCTATGCCTCTGCGTCGTCCGGCAACGGGCGGATCAGCCGGATCTTTTTGCCCTCGTAGCAGGCGATGTTGTGCTTGCCCTGCTGTTTGACGTGGTAGAGCAGCTCATCGGCGAGATGCACCGCCTCGGTGACGGTGAGGTAGTCGCGAATGCGGATCACCCCGGCGGAGAAGGTGATGGGGGTGGGCAGCTCGGGGATCCCCAATGGGCGATCCAGCAGGCGGCCAGCGGAGTGGATCATCATCTCGTCATCCTCCATCCCCTTGAACAGCACGATAAACTCCTCGCCGCCCCAACGGATGGCGCTGTCCACCTTGCGGATATTGCTTCTGAGATGGCGGGCAAAGGCAACCAGTGCCAGATCCCCGACGCCATGGCCATAGGTGTCGTTGATCGATTTGAAGTTGTCGATATCGAGGATCATCAGGTAGTCGTGCTCGTGGAGCAGACTCTGGCAGAGCACATCTCTGCGTGGCAGCCGGGTCAGGTGGTCGGTGTGCGCCAGGGTGCGCAGCCGCAGGTAGATCTGCTTCCAGGCCACCATGCCCAGCAACAGCACGATGAGATAGACCTTGAATGCTGCGCCATGCAGGGCCAGCTTGACGAAATCAAACCAGCTGTAGGACCACTTCAGATAGAGATCATCCCCCGCCTTGGTGCGCATAAAGGGTTTGCTCAGGCAGAGATGCCTCGGGCTGCAGGGCTCGGCGGCTTCAAACGATATGTTGGTGCGGGTCGGGTTGATGGTGTCGAAGGGGTGCAGTACATCGTTAAATGCTTCATCGACGGCGATGTCGATACCGAGCAGTCCGTATTTGTAACCGCCGTGTCCCGACTGATGGATGAAGGGGAAGTACATCACTATGGTGTTGCGCATGCTGAAGCTATCGATCTCGATATCGGAGACAAATGCTTCATCGGTGCTGCACAAAGGGCGGCCGGGGGCAAAGCTGGCGCAACCGAAGTAGTGATACCAGGCGGGCAGGGTCATCAGATCCACCTTGATCGGCGCCAGTCTGGCGGGTAGCACATTGTTGTCGGCCACCATGCCGATCAGCCGGTAGTCATTCCAGATGGTGTAGATGTTGATCACCTCCGGATAGGAGAGGGCATAGCGGAAGGTGTTGAGGATATTGGCTGCCGGGTATTGCAGCGGAATATCGGCAAAGCGGTATTTGCTTTTGAGGTCATACCCATAGAGATAGTCGCTGCCGACGCTATTCGGGAGCGGTGGCTGATCGAGCAGATGGTGCTGTGCCAGATAGCTGGTGATGTTCTCCACCTTGAGGATCTTGGCCCGTTGGTAGAAGACCTCGAACACGTTCTTCTGTCTGGCGGTGATGAGATCCATGTCGTGCTGGATAGTGAGATAGGTGTAGTAGAAGACAGTGCCCAGCCCGGTCAGGGCGAGCAGGGCCAATCCGGCCACTTTGACGATGAACTGGCGAGCAAACGCCGGTGGCCAGCGCAAGGCTGGGGGGTTACCTGAAAATAAGGTCATAGGTGTCTGGTTAGAGTACCGATAGGGGCGCGGGCGCCATACGGGCAAAGTATACGCGAATGAAATCCCGACAGGATCCACCGACAAACCTTGCCTGAAGCTGAAGACCTCACCACTTATTTATCCCTACTCCACGATCAGCACGCTCTCACTGGCCAGATGGTGCAGCCACTCCCTGACGATCAGCAGCACGGCGGCAAAGTGCTCGTCGCGGGGCAGCAAGCTGGCTGCGAGGGGATCCCCTTCCGCCATGGCGGCCAGCTGGCCAAAGGCTTGTTCCACCAGATCCCGGTCGAGCTGGTTGTCCCCCAGCACTTCGGCCAGCGACGGCTGGCTGCGCAGGGTCAGCTGCAAGCCGGGCGGGATCTGCGGGGCGATGCGCATCAGCTCATCCTCCACCACCATGATGGCCCGCTCCAGTTCGAGTGGGGTGGGTGGCGCATTGCGAAACGGTCCGGGCTGGATGGCGTGGGTGCCAAAGGCCAGCGGGTAGTGTGACGGGGCCGCATCTGGCTGGCTCAGCCAGAGCTGACTGCTCTGTTCACCAATCTCCAGCAGCAGGGTTATCATCTCCGGTACGGGTTGTGTCATGGTGCTGAGCCCCTGTATTGTAAACGTTTTCCCATTCTGCCTTTGATACCCCCGCCGCCGACGTTTGGCGAGCACAATTTCTGCGAGTCGTCCCTCACTTTGTTGCAAACCCCTTGCAAAAAAATCCATTGGTGGCAGTCTGGATGTCTAAATGGCTTTCGCCGTTTCGTTATCCTCAGATGATTCAGGAGTTCAGATATGGATATTCGCACCGCTCCCCGTGCCATCGCGCTCGCTCTCATGCTGGCAAGCGGCATCGCCGCCGCCAACGAAGCGCTGGTGATCCAGACCGATTTCGGCCTCAAAGATGGCGCCGTGTCGGCCATGAAGGGGGTTGCCTTCGGGGTGGACCGCACTCTGCCGCTCTATGACCTGACCCACGAGATCCCGGCTTACAACATCTGGGAAGCCTCCTACCGCCTCTACCAGACCCTGCAGTATTGGCCCAAGGGGACTGTGTTTGTCAGCGTGGTTGATCCCGGTGTCGGCACCGAGCGCAAGTCAGTAGTGCTCAAGACCAGGAGCGGCCACTACATCGTGACCCCGGACAACGGCACCCTGACTCTGGTGGCCGAGCACTTCGGTATCGAGGCGGTGCGCCAGATTGACGAGAAGCTCAACCGCCTCAAGGGCTCCGAGAAGTCCTACACCTTCCATGGCCGCGATGTGTATGCCTATACCGGCGCACGGCTCGCCTCTGGCGCCATCAGCTACGAGCAGGTTGGCCCGCTGCTGCCCGCCGAAGTGGTGAAGATCCCCTATCAGCCTGCGGTAGCCGAGAAAGATGGCACCCTCAAGGGCACCATCCCGATCCTCGATGTGCAGTACGGCAACGTCTGGACCAATATCGACGATGCCCTGCTGACCAAGGCGGGGATCAACAAGGGGGATAACGCCTGCATCAAGATCCGCGAAGGGGATGTGGTCAAATATGACGGCAAGGCGCCTTACGTCAGCAGCTTCGGTGACGTGCCGGAAGGTCAGCCACTGGTCTACCTCAACAGCCTGCTGCAGGTGTCGGTGGCGCTGAACATGGACAGCTTTGCCGCCAAGCATCAGGTGCAATCCGGCGCCAACTGGCATATCAGCCTGAAGAAGTGCTCCTGATCCGCATGTATATAAGTAGAGATAGAAATAGCAACGGGCGCCTCGGCGCCCGTTTTGTTCCCTGGTAGTAAAGAAAGGGATCAGAACTCGTTGGAGAGCGCCTTGTACCCTTTGACCAGATCGATATTGGTATGAGCCACGTCTTCGGAGAATTCGGCGGCATCCACCGAAACCCGCGGGAAATAGAGGGATCAGAACTCGTTGGAGAGCGCCTTGTACCCTTTGACCAGATCGATATTGGTGTGAGCCACGTCCTCGGAGAATTCGGCGGCATCCACCGAAACCCGCGGAATATGGGTCAGATCGCTCTGCTGGTTGATGCGGGTGGTGGAGGGAACGTAGAACTCCGGCGGCAGATCGCAGCCATCAATCACCGAGTTGTGACGCACCACGGCACCATCGCCGATATGGCAGTTGAACAGCACGCTGTTGAAGCCGATAAAGACCCGGTTTCCCACTTCGCACGGTCCGTGCACTATGCTCCGGTGTGCGATGGAGGTGTACTCGCCGATGGTGACGGCGGCGCCGGATTTGGAGTGGATCACCACGCCATCCTGAATGTTGGAGTTGGCGCCAATGACGATGGGCTCCATCTCGCCGTTGGCATCCACCTCGTCGGCGCGGATCACAGCATAGGGGCCGACAAAGACATTCTCTTTGATGATCACCTTGCCGCAGATGATGGCGGTCTTGTCGATATAGGCAGATTCGTCGATGACAGGCAGATGGCCGGAGGGATTCTTGCGGATCATGTGACATCCTGTGGTTGCTTGAAATGATGCAGTGGCGCACCCGGCGCCAGGATGCCAGCTTACGCCTCGTTATTATCCGGGGAAACCCAGAAGTGGTCTGACCCTTGTCGCAAGCCTTGGTGGGAGCACTGTTTCCGCGCGCTGGAATATGGGAGCATTGCAGCCATTCCCGAGTTGGTTGAAATGGACATATATAGATGAAGAAGATAATTGCCCTGCTGGCGGGTGGTTTGTTGCTCTCCTCGGCCGCACAGGCCAAAGGGGTTGCGGGCGACTTTGATTACTATGCGCTGGCGCTCTCCTGGTCGCCAGAGCATTGTGCCATCAAACCGGCGGATCGGGACCAGTGTTCCCGCAAGCTGGGGTTCGTGCTGCACGGGCTCTGGCCCCAGTACGATCGCGGTTACCCCAGCAACTGCACCCGCGAACGGCTCGACGCCAACATGGAGCAGAAGTTTGCCGGCCTCTACCCCAGCCGTTTCCTCTATCGCCATGAGTGGGAGAAGCACGGCACCTGCTCCGGCCTGAGTCAGCCCCAATTTCATCAGCTGGCAAGCGACCTGCGCCAGAAAGTGAAGATCCCGGCGGCCTATCAATCCCCGGAAGAGCCGCTGCGCAAGAGCACTTTCCAGCTCAAGGCCGATCTGGCGAGCGCCAACCAGTGGCTGGCTCCCGACAACATCACAGTGGCTTGCGCCGATAGTGGCCGCTTCCTGCGGGAGATCTACATCTGCGTCAATAAAGAGGGGACGGATGCGGTCACCTGCTCCGCCGAGATGCAAAAGCGTGAGCGTCGCTCCTGTGGCCAGCCGGACTTCCTGCTGCGCAGCGTGCGTTAAGCCTCCACTCTCTTCATCAGGCCCCTTGCGGGCCTGATGTTCAACCATGGTTATCAGAAAGGAGTCTGAAAGATGGATGGCAACAACCGGTTTGGCCCGACAGAGCGGGCCCTGCTGCTCGGGGTGAAAGGGGTGGGGCCGACCGTTATCGGGCGGCTCGAACAGCTGGGCTACCATACCCTGGCCGGATTGGCCGAGGCCGACACCACCCATATCGTCCAGCTGGTGGCCAGCATGCTGGGCTCGACTTGCTGGCAGAACAGCCCGCAGGCGCGCAGTGCTATCGACGGCGCCATTGCGCTGGCCCGCGCACATCTGGCGGCGGATGCGACAAACGGGGTGAATGGATGAGCCTCTTTACCGAACTGGGGATGCGTTATCCCATCATTCAGGCGCCGATGGCCGGTGTGCAGGGAAGCGAGCTGGCGCTGGCCGTGACCCGTGCGGGCGGCTTGGGCTCCTTGCCTGCCGCCATGCTCACGCCAGCGGAGCTGCGCAGCGAACTGGAGCGACTTGCCCAAAGCGGCCTTGGGCCATTTAACATCAACTTCTTCTGCCATCGGCAACGGGAACCGGATCCCGTTGCTCTGGCCCGCTGGCAGCAGTGCCTTTCACCCTACTACGCAGAGTTTGGTCTGGAGCATTCAGCTGTTATGACGGCACCAAGCCGTGCCCCCTTCAATGAGGTGCACGCCGCCATGGTAGCCGAGTTCAGACCGTCGGTGGTCAGCTTCCACTTCGGTTTGCCCGCGCCCGAGCTGCTTGTCCAAGTGAAGGATGCGGGGGCCAAGGTCTTGGCCAGCGCCACCACGGTGGCGGAGGCTATTTGGCTTGCTCACCATGGCGCCGATGCCATCATTGCTCAGGGATTGGAGGCGGGTGGTCATCGCGGTCATTTCCTCTCTGAGGATCTCGCGCTGCAGCAGAGCACCCTGACCCTGTTGGCGCAGATCCTAGCGGCAACCGACCTGCCGGTGATTGCCGCAGGTGGTATCGTCGATGGCAAGGGGATAGCCAACGCGTTGCAAATGGGGGCGAGCGCTGTGCAGATGGGCACTGCCTTTCTCTGTTGCCATGAAGCGACCACCTCGACGCTGCATCGCGCCGCCATCCATTCACCAGAGGGCCAGCAGACGGCACTGACCAATCTGTTTAGCGGTCGTCCGGCGCGGGGTATCGTCAATCGTCTGATGAGGGAGTTGGGCCTACTCTCGGAGCTTGCCCCTCACTTCCCCTATGCCAGTGGCGCACTGGCACCGCTGCGTGCCGCCGCCGAGAAGGCGGGGGACAGCGGCTTCTCTCCGCTCTGGGCTGGCCAGAATGTATCGGGCTGCCGGGATCTTCCCGCTGGCGAGCTGATGGCGTGCTGGGCCAAAGAGGCTGGATTGGGATAAGCGCTTCTATATATGCCTTATACGCCTCTTTATATAGAAGATGCCGAGGGCGCTGCGCGTTAGACGCGACAGTGCGGCGATGATGGATGAGTGCCAGGCCAGTACCCTTGTGAGGCATTTATCCGGTGTAAAACGTCCTAACCCCACCTCTGGCTGTGGGTAAGTCTGTGTAAAGGCTGTGTATTGATATGAATAACCAATAAATTGCACTTTTTTGCAATTTTATTGCGGTAAAGCCTTGCCAATGTGAGCTGGATCTCTATAATGCGCCACATCGACAGGGCAAGCGGCAACGCAGAAAGCCAAGTCGGCAACCTCGAAAAGCCTTTGAAAATAAGGCTTGACTCGAGAAGGCGGTTGAGTAGAATGCCACTCCCGCAGCAGCAAAA